>SDWN01000717.1 GCA_004195305.1 Neptunomonas sp.
CATCACCCAGTGACCCAGGATCGCCCCAACCACGCCGAACGGGATCACCGAGATTACAATCAAGGGTTGCGCATAGGAGCCGAACGGAATCGCCAGCAGTGTAAAGATCACAAATAGTACAAATACACTGCCCCACACCAACCCCTGGAAGGAGTCGCGCTGCTCCTTGGCTTCGCCCTCAAAGCTGTACACCACACCTGGATAGTCATCGATCAGATCGGCTAAGAAGGTCTCTAGATCGCGTTTAATCGCTTCCAGATCTGCTAGCTCTTTGTTGGCATCGGCGGTGATACTGACCGTACGCACCCGATCGACCCGATTGATAGAGGCCGGACTGCGCCCCGGTTTCAGATCGGCGACCTCGGCAAAAGGCACCTCAACCCCCTGCGCGGTCCGAATCATCATTCGGTCCAGGGTGTCCAGCGACTGCCGCTCACGGGCCGGATAACGCACCAGCACCTTGACCTCATCGCGGCCGCGGAGAAGCCGCTGCACCTCGAAACCGAAAAACGCCTGCCGCACCTGCCGTGCCAGGTCGGTCAGATCCAGCCCCAGCATCTGCGCCGCCGGCTTTAGTTCCAGCTGCAGCTCCTGCTTGCCGTCCGACAGGGAGTCGGCAATATCGAACAGATTGGGATAGGTGGCCATCCGCTGCCGTACCTTCGCCGCAAAATCTCCCAACTGATCCAGGTCCTGACCGTTAAGACGGACATCGATAGGATCACCGGAACGACCGATCTCAGCTCTATAGGTCAGGGTTTCAGCCCCGGGAATCGAGCCAATTTTTTTGCGCCACTCGCGCACCAACTCCGAGCTGGTGATATTCAGGGTACGCTGTTCGGGGGCAACAATTTCAAATCTTACCCGACCGTTATGCCCGCCTCCAGCCCCTGAGGTCGACAGTATGTGCGTGATCACACTGTCACCTGTCTCCGGATCCCGGTGTTTATCCTGAAGCCACTGCGCGGCCGCGGTGATTTTCTCGACATGCCGATCAGTGACCGCAAACGGGGTTCCGGTCGGCATCGTTAATGTGGCAACAGCGACCTCGCTCTGCACCTTGGGAAAGAACACAAACCGGGTCCAACCACCCGCGACGGTCGCAAACACCACCAACGTCAGCCCCAACATCAGCGCCAAAGAGAGGTAGCGATAGGTCAGCACCCAAGCCAATGCAGGACTGTAAAAGCGCGCGACGAAGCGCTCCAGGCCACGCGCAATCGACTGCTGGGCACGGGTCAACGCATGCCGATTATTGGGCGCTTTCATATGCCGCAAATGCGCCGGTAGGATCAATTTGGATTCCACCAAGGAGAACATCAACACCGGTATGACAATAAATGGAATCTGCTCGAAGATCGCGCCACGCGGCCCACCGATCATCATCAGCGGAAAAAACGCCGCCACCGTGGTTAGCACCCCGAATGTCACTGGCACAGCGACCTCCTGGGTACCTTCGATCACCGAACGCATCGCATCGCCGGTGCGGGTGAAATGGGTGTAGATATTCTCACCGGTGACGATGGCATCATCGACCACGATCCCCAGCACCAGAATAAAGGCGAACAGACTGATCAAATTAAGTGTGACACCGATCTCCGGCATCAACAGAAAGCCGCCCATAAAACTGATCGGGATGCCCACACAGACCCAGAATGCCACCTGCGGGCGTAAAAAAAGAGCCAACAGCAGGATCACCAATGCCCCTCCCTGGAGGGCGCTCTTATTCAGGGTTTGCAAGCGCGCCTTGACGATCTTGGAACGATCGCGCCAGTAGGCTATTTTCACCCCCTCGGGCAACTGCGCCTGCTGATTAAAGATATAATCCTTTACCTGATCGGCGATGACGATTGAGCTCTGCTGGCCCACGCGATAGACGTCCACCGCCATCGCGGGCTGACCGTCAAAACGGATGCGTACCGGGTTCTCTTCAAAGCCATCATGGATACGTGCGATATCGCCCAACTCAATCCGGCTACCGGCACTATCAGAAACCACCACGATGCGTCGAAACTGCTCGGCGTTATATGCCTGGCCTTTGGTACGCACCAGGATATCGGCACCTTGAGTGCGTATATTACCGGCCGACAGATCCAGCGACCCCCGCCCTACTGCCTCAGCCACCTGGGCCAGGCTCAGTCCGTATTCTTTCAGTACCACCTCGGGTACCTCAATCGCGATCTCATACTCACGCGGACTATCGATCACCACCTGGGTCACATCCGCCAGCGCCGACAGCTGATCGCGGACCTGTTCGGCCAGCCGGCGCAGCTCCAATTCCTGGCGATCACCGTAGAGCACCACGCTGATCACTTCGCGTTTACGCTGGCTGATGCTGACTACGGGACGCTCGGCACCGGCGGGCAAGGTATTGATCGCATCGATACGACTGTTGATATCTGCCATCAACTCCCGGGGATCATAGCCCGGAGCCACTTCGACGTTGACCACCGCCGAAGCTTCTCTAGAGCGCGATAACAGTTGCTCGATCCCTTCAAGATCCTGGATCGCCTCCTCGATCCGGATGCTCAGCCCTTCCTCCACCTCGGAAGGGGTGGCACCGGGGTAACTGACCCGTACCGAGATCAGATCCAGATCGATCTCGGGAAACACCTCTAAGGGAATACGGTTACTCAGCGAGTACAGACCACCGCCGAGGATCATCAGCATCAACAGATTCGCGCCAACCGGATTACGAGCAAACCAGGCGATCATGCCGTGCATAAACTACTCCTTGTCCGAGCGCGCAGGTTTGGCTGACAGATCGGATGCCGATGCTGGCGCCAAACTGGCGTTAACCGCCAGCTGTTGCTGCTCACCCTCAATCTGCGCCAGCACCCGTAAACCATTAGCCGAAGCCCCCAGTGGGGTCAGATTAAGCACCTCGCCTGCGCTCAGCCCCTGGGCCACGACCACATGCCGATCATCACTCCACAACGGCTCAACAACACGCGCCACTAGTACATTGTCCTCAACCAGTAACAACCGCTGATCTTGATTGATCGCGGTACGGGGCAAGACAAATACATCCGCCAGCAAGCGCCCCTGAATCTGGGCTTCGACAAACTGCCCCACTTTCAAGGGTGGATTACCCTGTGGACCCAGACTGTAAGGATCCTCAACCTGGGCCACCACGAACAACTGCCGTGAGCGGCTGTCGATCGCGCCCTCAACCCGCACAATCTGGCCCTGCCAGTGATAACTGCTACGCCCGATCTGGGCCGACAGAGTCACCGCTGGCGAGTTTGCACTGGTGAATTCACCGCCCCGGTACTGCTCCGGCAGATCGACAAACTCCAGTTGCCGGTTATTCAGAGGCAAACGTACCTCGACATAGTCCACCGCATAGATCGATGCCAGCGAGGTGCCTCCACTGACTACCTGACCCTGATCAACCCGCTTCTCCAACACCCGCCCGGCGTAGGGCGCCGTGATCCGAGTCCGTTCCAGATTCAAACGCGCGGTGCCAAGCTGCGCCGTCGCCGACGCGATCGAGGCCTGAGCCGCAGCCAGCTGCGGCTCGCGCAACACCAACTCACCGGCCTGCCCATGGCCTAACCGTTTCCAGTCCCGCAATGCCTGCTCAACCCGCGCCTGCTCCTCCTTGAGCTTCGCTCGCGCCTGGGTCAACAGTGCCTCGGCCACGTCGACCGCGGCCCGGTAATCGCGATCGTCTATCTGCAGCAAAACATCACCGGCCTCAAAAAAAGCCCCCGTGCGCAAGCGCTCGGATATCTTCACCACCTGGCCACCAACCTGAGCCACCAGCTGGCTTTCGGTACGCGGCTTAACCACCCCGTAGGAACTTAGCCGCACCTGAAACGGCTCGGCTTGCAGACGCATCGCATCAACCCGCTGCGCCCTTTGCTGCTTAACATCAGCACGACGGGGCTCCGGTTTATGGGTCATGAGATAGTTAGCGCCCCAGACACTGAGCGCTATCACCAGCAGCGGCAAGACTATTAACTTCCAGCGGTTAGCACGAATACTCATCGATTAACAACATCCTTACTTTATGGAGCGCGTTGTGAAAGTCGCATCCTGGTCGGACAGAAAATCTCCACCCAAAGCCAGGTAAAGGTCGATACGGTTTTGCAATTGCTGATTACGCCCCTGAATAAAGGTACTGCGCGCATCGAATGCACGCCGCTGGGCCTCCAGTAGCGTGATATATTCCACCAACCCGCTCCGATATTGCTCTGCTGCCAACACCTCCGCCAAGTCAGACTCAGTAACGCTAACCTCTAAGGCTGTGACAAACCTTAACAGCTGCTGTTCCTGCTGCAGTGCTTCTTCTACCTCAGAAAAAGCCCTGAGTACCGTATCCCTATAGCTGGCTTCGCGCTGTTGCGCCTGCGCCAATGATCTGGCTTCAAGCGCTTCGAGGCGGCCGCCCTCCAGCAGCGGTTGGGCGACCCCGCCCAGCAGCGACCAAACCAGCGAGTCACCACGTAGCAATTTATCCAACTGAGCGCTATCACCAGCAGCGGCAGGACGATTAACGTCCAGCGGTTAGCACGAATACTCATCGATTAACAACATCCTTACTTTAT
>SDWN01000718.1 GCA_004195305.1 Neptunomonas sp.
AGCGGCTTGCGCTCGCCAGCGCCTCCATGTCGTAGCCGCCTTCCAATATGGATGCGACGCGTCCCTGGCAGCTGTCTGTCGCAAGGTCACAGATTTCCCCGGTGATCCAGCGGTAGTCGCTCTCCTCCAGCAACAGCTGCCCCAGCGGGTCATCTTTGTGGGCGTCAAAACCGGCAGAGACGAAAATCATCTCGGGTCGGTGCTGTCGCAACGCCGGTAGCCAGTCCCGCTCGATGGCCTGTCGGAAAGCGGCACCGGTAGTGCCCGCCAGCAACGGCGTGTTGACGATATTAGGGCGCTGAATATCGAAATACCGGTATGGGTAGAAGGGGTGTTGAAAACTGGAACAGACCAATACCTCGGGGCGGTCCTTGAAAATATCTACGGTGCCGTTGCCATGGTGAACATCGAAGTCCAGTACAGCAACCCGCTCCACTTCGTCGTGGGTCAGCGCCTGCTCCACACCCAGCGCCACGTTGTTGAAGACACAGAACCCCATGGCAATTGCCTGTTCCGCGTGATGCCCCGGCGGCCGCACGGCACAGAAAGCATTGGTGGCTCTGCCGTTTAGTACGACTTCCGTCGCAAGGGTGACGGCACCGGCAGCCAGATGAGCTGCATGCAGGGTGTGGCAGTTGAGCGCCGTATCGGGGTCAGCATGAGCCAACCCCTGGGCCGGGCGTAGGCCATCGAGCCAGTCGAGGTAGTCCCGGGGATGCACTGCTCCCAACCGTTGTGCCGTAATCGGCGTTGCGGTCAGCCTCAGGAGCCGGTTACCGAGCCCAGAATCTGCCAGTCCTTGATTGATGGCTGCCAGACGCTCCGGGCTTTCAGGATGGTTGGGACCCATCTCGTGCAGAAGACAATCATCGTGGGTGATATAGGCTGTGGTCATGGCTCGCACCTCCGACATTAGCGCCTAAACTTCAGACTATAAGCCATCGTACTCACCTTCAAGCGAGAAGCCTATGGACTGCCTATTTTGCAAGATCATTGCCGGTGATATCCCTTCGGATATCGTCAACGAAGATGAAAAGCTGATCGCTTTCCGCGATATCAACCCGCAGGCACCGACTCACGTGCTGATCATTCCACGGCAACACATCGCCACCCTGAACCACCTGGATGTGGATGACGGTGAGTTGATCGGGCACATGACGCTGTCGGCGACGACATTGGCGAAAGAGATGGGGATTGCCGATAGCGGCTACCGGCTGGTATGGAACTGCAACCGGGAAGGAGGGCAGGATGTGTTTCATATCCACCTTCACTTGCTCGGTGGTCGCACTATGCACTGGCCTCCAGGTTAATGGAACACCAAATACCCTTCCTCGTCAGGAAAGGAATCGATGGAACAGATCAACTTAATGCAAGAACGCTCCTGCGCCCGTTGCCGACATTTCGGTTGAGGGAGCGGGACCTCTCTGGTGTCGATCCAAATCCTCTAGAGCGGACATAAGCCTGAGTATCAAAGTGGGGCACTTGTCAGCCAAAACTGGTCGTTCGTAAAGCTTGCGATGTGGGTTAGATATGGGGCCTAACCGTGCTCTCTTGAACCTAGTCCCTCTTGTCGTAGCGGTATTTCCTCTAGGTAAGAGTTGGGTCAGAGCACCGTAAGTTGGTTGGGAATTATGAGAAATTTGGAGTAAAAGATGTAATCACGTCAGGGAGATACAGCGCTGCGGCGGCATAGCGCAAGGTTAGCGGAATAAGTCCTAGATCTTTTCTTCAACTCTTTGAGTTAATATGGTTTTTTATCCAGAATAGAGTACTGTTCGGTTGTGGCGGCTTTTAATTGTCGCTATAGATGTATACTTAGCTGATGGATTTAATAAGAGGAGGGGACACTGTATGGACGTAATCATTAATCTTTGGCACGAGCAACTTCACGATATTATCATCAGCACAAAAAGCGGTCGCAAGCTCCGGCTGCACATTGATCAAGATGCTTCAGGGTATCGCCTTAACGGCGAGTTTTTTGAATCTACAGAAAAGGTGTGGTATCTGGTCGAGTTTTCTCCACAGCGGGTTTCAAGTCCTGAAGTATTGCTGAAAACATGTCTAGATAATCTAAATCAAACCATGCTAAATAAATCTGACTCGATCACTGATGTTCACAACACACACAGCGCGCCCATAGTAAGTGCTGAAAAACAAAAGGCGATGCTCGCAGTTCTTGGGATCAATGCACAAGTTCGAGTCAATTAGGCCCAACAAGGCGCTCTAGCCGATGTGCTTACCTCTCTTAAGGTGGTGACATGACCTTTTAAATCAGTGCCCGGGTTTATTGAACCACTACATACTGGGCATTAGAACATCAGTGATAACGCTTCATTCAGAGGTGTTAGCTTTAGCAAGCGACCTCTGCAACTACTTCTTAAGAGTTGCTAGGTTAGTTAACCGGTTCATTGCGAACATAGCTACCATTATCGAATACCATGTAGTGGCTTAACGTATCCTTAAACAGATAGGTGAAATCAATGAGCGCGACTTTCGACCTCAACGATCGACCTAATTACGATCAAGAAATTCAGGACATCGCTGATTACGTTCTGAATTTCAAAATCGAGTCCAGCGAAGCCCTGGATACTGCCCGTAACTGCCTGATGGACACTTTGGGCTGTGGCTTGCTGGCCCTGCGTTTCCCTGAGTGTACGAAGCACCTGGGCCCCATCGTTGAAGGTACCGTAGTACCTAACGGTGCCCGCGTACCGGGTACCCCTTACCGTCTGGATCCTGTTAAAGCGGCTTGGGACATAGGTTGTATTATTCGTTGGTTGGACTTCAACGACACTTGGCTGGCTGCAGAATGGGGGCACCCTTCCGATAACCTGGGTGGCATCCTGGCTGTTGCCGACTACCTATCTCAGCTTCGTGTAGCCAATGGTAAAGCACCTCTGACCATGCGCGAAGTGTTGGAAGGAATGATCCAGGCTCATGAGATCCAAGGCGTGATGGCGTTGGACAACTCCTTCAATCGTGTTGGTCTGTGCCATGTACTGCTGGTTCGTCTGGCGTCTACCGCTGTTGTTACTAAGATGATGGGGGGTAACCGTGAGCAGATCATGGCCGCTATCTCTCAATCTTGGGTTGATGGCTCTTCTCTGCGTACCTACCGGCACGCGCCTAATGCCGGTTCTCGTAAGTCTTGGGCGGCCGGTGATGCGACTTCTCGTGCCGTTCGCCTGGCCGATATGTCGATGCGTGGAGAAATGGGTATCCCGGGTGTGTTGAGCACACCGCAGTGGGGCTTCTACGATGTCGCCTTCAGCCACACCAATAAGGATCTGGCGCTGAAACCTGAACAACAGCGCAAGTTCCACTTCCAGCGTTGTTACGGTACCTACGTCATGGAGAACGTGCTGTTCAAGATCTCCTTTCCGGCTGAATTCCACGCTCAGACCGCTTGTGAGTGTGCCGTTATACTGCACCCTCAGGTTAAGGATAAGCTGGACCAGATCGACAAAATTATTATCCGCACCCATGATTCTGCCGTCCGTATTATCTCCAAGATCGGCCCGCTGGCCAATCCAGCTGACCGCGATCATTGCATCCAGTACATGGTTGCCGTGCCGCTGATCTTCGGCGATCTCGTTGCCGAGCACTATGAGAATGACTTCCACGCTGCTAACCCGTTGATCGACGAACTGCGCGATAAAATGGAAATTGTAGAGGTCGACGAGTACAGTGCCGATTACTACGATCCTGAGAAACGCTCCATCGCAAACGGTATTCAGGTGTTCTTCATGGACGGTACCAGCACAGAAGAAGTGGTGGTCGAGTATCCGATCGGCCATCGTCGTCGTCGCGCGGAAGGTATCCCTCTGCTTGAAAATAAGTTCAAGCGTAACTTGGCGACCCGCTTCCCCGATTTTCGCTGCGATCAGATCTTCGATCTTTGCAAGGATCAAGCAAAACTAGAAGAAACGCCGGTCCAAGAATTCATGGGGCTGTTCGTCATCTGATCTAACGATCTGTGATGTGGTTGCCTTTTTGGTAGCAGAAAACAACGGATACTGGCAGGGGCGCGGGCTATCCCTGTGCACGGTTCGATTCTTTTCGCGCTTCCATGATTCCAGCGCTCACTATATTGTTTTCGCTGTGGCTAGTATCGCTGCAAGGAAATACAGCGGTAACGGTTGATCAGGCGTATCTGATGGCTATGTACGGGCCGAATGGGGCAGCTCAATCCGCCGAGCCTACCTCCCATACAACGGTGAGAGTCGATAGCAACCGGGTAGCTCTATACCTGATCCTGAAATGCGAGGGGGCTGCTTACTTACCAATAACAACCGAAGAGCGTGTCTGTAAAGATGCGGCCAAAGTAGCCATCGCCAGGACCGGTCATCACTAACTACTGGAGTTTCCGGGCGAAACATCCCGTATTCTGTTCTTTTTGTTGGGCGCAACCCAAGTCAAGAGGGTGGCTGCTGTCCCGACTCAAGGGGACTTATTGATACTTCTCGAAATAGGCCTTGAGCTCTTGCTCTGAAGGTTGATACTGAAACACCAGCTTTCCGTCGATTAAGATATTGGGGGAGTGGCGAATATT
>SDWN01000720.1 GCA_004195305.1 Neptunomonas sp.
AGATGTGTATAAGAGACAGGCACCGAACTGCAGTGGGTTGACAAAAATGCTGGCAACGACCATGTCCGCCTGACGCACAGCTTCTTCGACCAGGCTCATATGACCGCGGTGGAGGTTGCCCATGGTTGGCACAAAGGCGATTTTTTTACCGGCACGGCGGGCGGCATTGAGCTGCTGACGCAGCTCGCTGATGGTGTGGACTGTCTGCATCATTTTTCGAAACCGTGTTCAGGCTGGGGGAAACTCTTGCTGTGAACGGCGTCGGCATAGGCTTTGAGCGCGTCCTGGATGCTTTCGGCGTCGGCCATGAAGTTTTTGACGAAGCGCGGCTTGCGTCCGGGGGTGATATTCAGGATGTCGTGCAGTACCAGTACCTGGGCATCGGTATCGGCACCTGCGCCGATGCCGATAACGGGGATGCTAACCGCGTCGGTGACTGCTTTGGCCAGTGCTGAGGGCACGCATTCGAGCAGCAGCATGGCCGCGCCGGCCTGCTCCAGCATCCTGGCGTCTTCGAGCAGGGTGGCCGCGCTGTCTGCGCTGCGGCCCTGGACCTTGTAGCCCCCGAGCTTGTTGACCGCTTGCGGGGTCAGACCCAGATGGGCGCAGACCGGAATGCCGCGCTCACCGAGCAGGCTGATGGTTTCGGCCAGCCAGGCGCCCCCTTCGAGTTTGACCAGATTAGCGCCAGCCTGCATCAGTGCCGCAGAGCTGTGCATCGCTTGCTCGGGGGTGGCGTAGCTCATAAAGGGCAGGTCGGCCATGATGAGTGAGCCTTTACTGCCGCGGCTGACGCAGCGGGTATGGTAGACCATCTCTTCCATGCTGACCGGCAGGGTGCTGTCGTTGCCCTGCAGTACCATACCCAGTGAATCGCCAATCAGGATCACTTCAACCCCGGCTTCGCTGACCAGTTGGCCAAAACAGGCATCGTATGCGGTTAGACAGGCGAACTTGTTGCCGTCCTGTTTCATCTCAGTCAATGTGTGCAGGGTTATGTTTTTCATAGGATTTGTCGTTCAAGTCGTGGAGCCGAGAGCGGCGATAGGACGGATTATACCTGTACTGGAGCGAGAGTGCCTCTGTCGCATTGTGCAATCAGCTCCGTGATTGATCGGCCGCCGGGGAGCTGCAGGGTCGGGGCGATCTCTTGCAGTGGGTAGAGGACGAAGCTGCGTACGCTGAGCTGTGAATGAGGGATGCAGAGTCGTGCAGTGTGGATCTGCAGGTCTGCGAATAGCAAGATATCGAGATCCAGAGTGCGCGGCCCCCAGTGTTGCAAGCGGACCCTGCGGTGTTTTTGCTCGAGTGCTTGCAGCTGGTCTAACAGTGATTCAGGCTGCAGCTGGCTGCGCAGGTGCGCCACCGCGTTGATAAAGTCGGGTTGGTCGGCGGGCCCGACGGGATCGCTGCGGTAGAGCTGTGAATGGCAGATCAACTCGGTGTGCGGCAGCTCGGCCAGCTCGGACAGCGCCTGGCGAACCTGCTGTAGCGGATCTTCCAGGTTACTGCCCAGGCCGATGTACAGATCAACGGCCTGAGTCAGGAGCGCGGTACTAATCACGTTGCGGTTTGCGTCGGGTACGACGCTTGCTGTTGCTACGCTTACGGGCGCCGCCGCTACCCAGCTCGTCGACCATCTGCTGGCGCTGCTCCGCACGGGCGTGCTGATAATCAGTCCACCATTGGCCTAGATCATCCAGTGCTTCGCCGCTGGCTTCGCGCATCAGCAGGAAATCATAGGCGGCGCGAAAGCGGGGGTGCTCGATCAGTTGCTCGGCGCGGTTGCCGTTGCGCCGTGGCAGGCGGTATTGCAGCTCCCAGATATCACGCATAGTGCCGGAGAAACGGCGAGGGATCGACGATGCGCGAGACTGGATCTGGTGGATCTCCATAGCCGCCTGGTGCAATGCCGGAATGGGCGGTACGCCCTGCTTTTTCAAGCGCTCCAGGATCTCCAGCAGCGGATACCAGAGCATAGCGGCATACAGGAATGCCGGAGTGACACTCTTGCCTTGGCTGATCCGGGTGTCAGTGCTGCGCAGCGCCTGGATAATCAGTTGCTCTGCCTGCTGGCCGTGTTCTTTGTGCAGCACTTTGTGGGTGGCAGGAAAGAGTGCTTCAAACAGGTTGAAGTGGCGCAGCATGGCGTAGGTGGTTTCGCCCTGTCCGGACATAAATAGTTTGAGCACCTCCTCAAACAGGCGTGCTGCCGGGATATCTCGCAGCAGGTGGGCCAGGCGCTGGATCGGTTCTTCGGTGTTCGGTTCAATCACGAACTTCAGTTTGGCGGCAAACCGGACCGCCCGCAGCATCCGCACTGGGTCTTCGCGATAGCGCTTTTCAGGATCGCCGATCATACGGAGCGTGCGCTGCTCCAGGTCGTCCCAGCCTCCGGCGTAATCGTGAACGCTGAAATCGTTGATGGTGTAATAGAGGGCATTGACCGTGAAGTCACGGCGCAGGGCGTCCTCCTCGACCGTGCCATAGACATTGTCGCGCAGGATCATGCCACCATCGGCTTTTTTGCCATGCTGGTCGTCGTCGTTGTGGACGGCATCATGGCTGGCGCGGAAGGTGGCGACTTCGATGATCTCGCGGCCGAAGCGGACATGGACCAATTTGAAGCGACGGCCGATCAGGCGCGAGTTGCGAAACAGCTCGTGAACCTCTTCGGGGTGGGCTTCGGTGGCGACGTCAAAATCTTTGGGGTGCAGGTCGAGCTCAAGATCACGCACACAGCCGCCGACCAGATAGCTTTCGTAACCGGCATCTTTGAGGCGATAAAGAACCTTCAGAGCGCTGTCGCTGATCTGCTTGCGGGTAACGTAGTGTTGCTCCCGGGGGATGATCAGTGGGCCGTTGATACGCGTGTCCTGGATAACGGTGGCTGGTCTGCCTTTGGCAGTGTGGCTTAGGAGGAGGTAGAGTAATCCGACCGCAACCCAGGGGAGTAGCGCAATGATGACGCCTAAAAAATTAGAATCCATGAGTTTTCTGACGCTTAACAGCAAAATAAAAGGAGCGCAATGATACCACTCAGCGGGTTGTGAGAAAATGCCGGAGGTGAATTGAATTTCGAAGGATAAGGGCTTTGGCGAAAAGCAGGGTCAATTGGGGAGATAAAGAGGTGCCAATCACCGGAGTAAAGGGTATTGCGAGACCGCCAACGGAGTGTTGTTTTTATTGCCGTTGGCTATCTCTAAGGCCCTTTACTCAGGTGATCAGCATGGGTTTCTGTTTTTATTGTTATATGAGACCGATCTCGTCAGCGGCTGAACTGTTATTATTTTTATTGAGTTCGGACAGCGAGATTTTATTTTTCTTGGTTAGAGTATTGCAGACAGCGTGCCATGTTTTAATAATATAGGAAAAACAGGGTGTTGCTGGTGTTGGTGGTATGTATCATTGCTGCATGTAGGGATAGTGTTACCGAATGAATCGACGCAGGTAACACATTTTGTTTCGAAAGGTAGCGGTTCTACTCGCGTGGCTACGACCGTTACGGTTTTTAGTCATCTTTCTGTTTGCGGGGGATGCCAAGCCGCTGGCGTCGTTCCCAAAGTGTTTTGCGACTGATCCCAAGTCGTTTTGCCAGTTCTGTCTCCGTCATGGTTTGTTGATGCTCGAGGACAAAGCGCTGAAAATAATCTTCCAGCGATAGTGCTGGTGGGCTGGTGGGTGCACCCGTGTAGTAGTTTTGGCCAAAGGGGCTGATGCTGTTCGAGAAGGTGCTGCTGGTGCTGTCGGGGTGATTCGATGCTGCGCTGTGATGAAAATCCAGACCCAGTATCTCCATCGAAATAAGGTCGGTTTCGCTGAGAATGACCGCCCGCTCTATCGCGTTTTCCAGTTCACGAACGTTACCGGACCAGCGGTAGCTGAGCATGGCGCTGCGGGCTTGAGTGGATAGCCGCTTGGGTGGGGTTGCCATGCGCTCGCACGCTTTGTGGAGAAACGTTTCTGCCAGTTCGATGATATCTTCGCCACGATCGCGTAGGGCGGGCATGGCAATCTCCATAATGTAGAGGCGATAGAACAGGTCTTCACGGAAATGGCCGGTGCGGGTCATCGCTTTGAGATCGCGGTGGGTGGCGGCGATCAGGCGGATATCTACCTGCAGCGGTTGCACCGATCCGACCCTGCGGATTTCACCCTCTTGCAGGACGCGTAACAGCCGTGCCTGGGCCTCGAGTGGAAGCTCTCCAATCTCGTCCAGGAATAGGGTGCCGCCGTTGGCCGCTTCAATCAGGCCGCGATGGGTACTCACCGCCCCGGTGAAGGCGCCTTTTTCGTGTCCGAATAGCTCTGATTCGATCAGGGTCTGCGGAATTGCAGCGCAGTTTACCGCGATCATCGGTGCCTGGGCGCGCAGGCTTTGCTGGTGGATTGAGTGCGCCGCCAGTTCCTTGCCGGTACCTGACTCGCCCTGGATCAAGACCGTAGCGTCGGTGCGGGCAACTTTGCGGATGCGGGAAAATAGCTCCAGCATCGGTCGGCT
>SDWN01000725.1 GCA_004195305.1 Neptunomonas sp.
ACGTTTGTGTTGGCCGCGGCACCCAAAAATGCCCAGAGTAGCGACAGCTGCGGCACCCTGATCCTGGCCCATACCGGCGCGCGCGATAAGACCGGCACTGCAACGTCCTGCTGGCCCTGATCAACCGTTGCCGTATTTATGGCTAGGTTTTTATTGGATGGAACACCCGACCGCTCGGCTCAGAACAGCCACTCGCCGGCGGTTTCGGTGACCACCGCCACCGCCGGGTGGCAGGTGCGGCGTTCGATGGAGAGCGCATAGAACTGCTGGCGGACGGTTTCGGTGCGTCCTATGGCGACCACGCCATACTGTTTTTCTACCTCCTGCTCGATGGGGGAGGGGGCGGTGAAAATTCCGGCATCGGCCTGACCAAACGCTTTCATCAGCGCGCTATCGTCAAACTCGCCGACGATTCTGGGGACGATCCGCTGCCCTTCAAACCATTGCAGCAACTGCCGGTTCACGGCCGCCGTCCGTCCTGAAAGTAGCAGCGGCTGGTCGTTAAGGTTCTGGGGAAAATTCCCATCTAGCTGCCGCGCTCGCCGCGGGTGGGCAAAAAAGCTGATGCCGCAGTCGCCCAGGCGCTGGCTAAAACCGCGCACGCTGCTGCTTGCCGGTATGGGGGTCGCTGAGATAAGCAGATCGATGCGATGCAAAGCCAGCTCGGCTAACAGCGTATCTACGGCTCCCTCTCTGCAGTGAATGCGCACGGCCTCGGGCAGCTGTAGGGCTGGCGCCAGAATTCGATACGCGATCGATTTGGGGATGAGGTCAACAACCCCGACGTTGAATAACAACGTCGGCTGCGCAATGGGCTGGCGCACCTTCTCCACCAGTTCGCTACCCAGAGAAAAGATGTCATCGGCATAGCGCTGCACCAGGCGGCCGGTTTCGGTTAATTCGAGGTTGCGGCCGACGCGGGTGAACAGCGGTTTGCCCAGCTCTTTTTCCAGCAGACTGATCTGGCCGCTGATCGTTTGCGGGGTAATGTGCAGCTGCTCACTGGCCTGGGTGACGCTACCCTCCTTGGCTACCATCCAAAAATAACGCAAATGCTTGTAATTCATTAGCAAGGCTCTCGATTCGGAAAATACGAACTATGGATCAACATTATTCGACTTTTGTCACGGTGACAAACAGAGATACCCTGCGCAGCGAGCGTGAACACCCGAAGATGCTGTTGTGATCGACCCTGTGGTTCAGCAGTGCTGCAATCAGTCGGGTGCCATCTGAGCTAGACTTAATCGCGGCAGATCAGTTTCCAGCCTGTTTCCAGGCTTCGTGGGTGCAATAAGTAGTCATAATTAAAGGAACGGTGATGGCAGGTTCGAGTAAACAGTTGAGTCTTTTTAAACGCTCGGGTGAGGTGTTTAATGCGCCTTGGGAGCGCTCTTTTGACCGGGTGCTAACGCCTTTAGACCAGTTTATTCACCGCCAGACAACCAGCGGCATGCTGCTGATGCTCTGTGCAGTAATTGCGCTCATTATCGCCAACAGCCCCTGGTCAGAGGGATACCAGCATCTGATTCACACCCCTATATCCGTCGGTGTGGGGGGCTGGGAATTAGAGAAGTCGCTGCAGCACTGGGTCAACGACGGTTTGATGGCCCTGTTCTTTTTTATCGTCGGTTTGGAGCTCAAGCGTGAGGTCCTCGTGGGTGAGCTGGCCAATCTTCGGTTGGCGGCACTGCCTATCGCGGCCGCAATAGGCGGCATGCTGGTTCCCGCATTAGTGTTCGTCGTCTTCAGTACCGATGATACCTCCCTGCGCGGGTGGGGGATCCCGATGGCGACCGACATTGCCTTTGCGATCGGTGTGCTGGTGTTGCTGGGGGACCGTATCCCTAAAGCGCTGATCACCTTCCTCATCGCCCTGGCTATTGCCGACGATCTGGGTGCGGTGCTGGTGATCGCGCTGTTTTACACCGAGCAGATCAACATATATGCATTGGCCTGGGCGATCGGTTTATTTGGCGTCTTGATAGCATTTAACCGGGGTGGTGTACGCAATTCGTTGCCCTATTTTTTGGTGGCGATACTGCTGTGGATGGCGATGCTCACATCGGGGATACACGCCACTGTCGCGGGGGTATTGACCGCCTTTACTATCCCTGCCTTTCCTAAATACGACCCGATGCGGTTCTCGACCTCGGTGCGCGAGATGCTGAGTCGGTTCGATAAGGCCTATAGCCGGGATGCCAATATACTCACCAACGACGAGTTGCGTAGTCTGACCGCGTCTCTTGAAGAGGGGATATCCAAGGTGCAGGCGCCGCTGCAGCGACTGGAGCATCAGTTTCATCTGCCGGTGGCACTGTTGGTGATCCCGATCTTCGCCCTGGCTAACGCTGGCGTGCCCTTGGGAATCGCCACCCTGGCAGAGGCGTTTCAGCATCCGGTAACCCAGGGCGTTATCGCGGGGCTGCTGGTGGGTAAGTTTATCGGTATCTTCGGCTTCAGTTGGCTCGCAATTAAACTCGGTGTAGGGGTCCTGCCCGAGGGTACTCGGTTAGCTCACATTGGCGGAGTCGCCTTGCTTGGTGGAATCGGATTTACGATGGCGATCTTTATCGGCGATCTGGCCTATTTGCATCAGCCGGAATTGAAAGTCTTCGCCAAGACCGGCGTGCTGATTGCGTCGATACTGGCAGGAGCACTGGGCTGTACTTGGTTGTGGTGGTGCGCGCGGCAAGATGCCTCAATTGAGGGGCGGCGCAAAGAATAAGCCATTGGATTAAGAGACTAGGGAAGTAAATAATGGATCCACTTTGGATTTTGGTCGCATTCGGTATGGGGTTTCTGGCGCAGCAACTGCGACTGCCACCGCTGGTCGGATTTTTGGCAGCGGGTTTCGCCCTGCATGCGCTGGGGGCCGAAGGTGGTCCGCTGCTGCAGCAGCTAGCCGATTTGGGGGTGACGCTGTTGCTGTTTACGATCGGGCTTAAGTTACGCCCTCGTAGCCTTCTCGCTGCCGAGGTTTGGGGCAGTGCCAGCGTCCACATGTTGCTCAGTGTGTTGCTGGTGGCTGGGTTGCTGATCAGCCTAGGGGCGGCGGGGCTGGCATCGTTCGCCCTGTTGGATTGGCGTGCAGCGGCGGTTATTGGTTTCGCCCTAAGTTTCAGCAGTACGGTTTTCGCAATAAAAATTCTTGAACAACGAGCCGAGCTGAAAAGCCGTCACGGTCAGATTGCCATCGGGATTCTGATTATTCAAGATATCTTTGCCGTAGTGTTTCTGACCCTGGCTACGGATAAAACCCCTTCCCTTTGGGCAGTTGCGCTGCTGGCGCTACCCTTGATCAGGCCTCTACTTAACGGGCTTCTGGTTCGCTGCGGTCACGGTGAGGTGCAGGTGCTTTATGGCTTGGTTGTGGCCGTTAGTGCCAGCACATTGTTCGAGCTTGTGGGAATGAAAGGGGATCTTGGTGCGTTAATCATCGGCGTATTACTTAGCAGCCAGCCAAAGTCCACCGAGCTGGCACGTTCACTCTTAAGCTTCAAAGATCTGCTGTTGTTAGGATTTTTTCTGTCAATCGGGATCAACGCCCTGCCGAGCTGGGCAGACTTGGCCATAGCCTCCGCGTTAGTACTGTTGCTACCACTTAAAACATTGCTGTTCCATCTCTTGTTGGCGGGCTTTCGGCTCCGGGCGCGTACGGCATTCCTCAGCGCCCTGAGTCTTGCCAATTACAGCGAGTTCGGCTTGATTGTTGCCGCTGTTGGCGTGTCTGCTGGCTGGATCGGCCAGCAGTGGCTGATGATCATGGCGGTGGCGCTTGCGATCAGTTTCGTATTCGCTGCCGTTCTTAATGCAAACGCCCATAATTTATATGCTTATGCCGAGGGTTACATACGGCCTAAGCAAGTGCGTGCGTTGCGAGCAGGAGATGAGCCGGTCGATCTAGGTGGCGCAGAGATTCTAGTGATGGGAATGGGCCGGGTAGGCAGTGGTGGCTACGATGCGATGCGCGAGGTCTATGCTGATCGGGTGCGGGGTATCGATTCGGACGCGGTTCAGGTTGCCCGGCACAAGCAAGCGGGCCGAAATGTAATCTTGGGTGATGCCGAAGATGCCGATTTCTGGGACGGCGTGGATGCTGCCAATCTGCGTTTGGTGATGCTGGCCATGCCTACCTTGGGTGATATGCTGCAAACCGTTACCCGATTGCGGGCCGTTGGCTATCAAGGGCCTATTGCTGCGGTCGCAAAACACGAAGATGAACTCAAGCTGTTGGAGGCGGTTGGGGTGCGGGCGGCCTTTAACTTCTATGCCGAGGCGGGTGCCGGATTTGCCGCTCATGTGCTGCAACAGTTGCCGCTGGACAATGATGCGCAAACGGAGGCTGTCGAGGTTCTTGGCAAAGGCGCATCAGAAAAGAGGGCGTCCACAAAAGCCGCGCTTGAGTCTACGGTTTCTTAAGCGGTGTTGAAATCTATACTACTCACCCCGTTAAGCGCCAGTCATGAGACCGTAATAATTATTTCACAAAAGCCGTTGACCACAGCGCAGGGGTCTGTAGAATGCGCCCCTCGTTACCGCTGA
>SDWN01000002.1 GCA_004195305.1 Neptunomonas sp.
CGGCTCGGCTTTGGGGTGATCTTCTTGACTGGGTTGGTGGCATATCTGGCCAGCTTCTTCGTCGGCAGCAAGGCGGCTATCGCACAGTCCACCAAGGTAGAGGCTCCCGGTGTTTGCTGTGGTAGCTGTAGTTAAGGTCTGATCGCAAGGGGTCGCTCGCGGCCCCTTACTATTAACGTTAACCCAGGTGGTCCTATTCGCTCTGTGCACTGTTAATAATCTGCTGAACAAAAGCAGTGGCGTGTACAGAGCTGATCGGCATCGCATTAATATCAAGCGAGGATGCAATGGAAGAGTTTGTAGGCGAAATCTGGCACAAGCTGATCACCCGTCAAAGCCGTACTGACTTTGTCGAGGCGCGGGTCGAGCTGGCAGGTCTGCAATCCCAACTGGCGACCTATTTTCGCGCCCTCGGCGGTGCGCCGGGTAAAAGTGTCGAGGGGGCCGAGTTGCGTCCCTTTGCTACACAGCGCAAGCTGGCGCAGCGTGTGGCGGGCAGTCACCGCCGCTTTCCGGTGTGCTGGCAGGACGAGCGCAGCCTGAAATTACCGCTGAGCCTGGCCTGTTTTGAAGAGCCTGAACTGAATGAGTCGCTATTCTTTTGGTTGACCGCGCTGGCAGCCCAGCAACCACAGGTCCGTCATTGGCTGGTCGATAACCAGCAGGCGACGTTGGCACTGCTGCAAAAGCGTCCCGGTCTGGCAGCGGGCTACCAGCGCCTGGCTGCCGCGACTCTGGCCAACCGACCGTCACTGGATAGCTTAAAAGGTGTCGAGCGGGAGCGCGAAGCGGCGCTCCAGCAGGCGATCCGCGAACCCGGCAGCGTAGCCGTTCTGCCTCGGGCCAAGGGTGATCCGCTCCCCGTCGCCCTGTGGATCTATCCGGCTCCGCTGCAGGTGTTGGGCGTGGCGAGCGACGATGATCTGAATGATCAGGGCGATGGCGCTAAGGCCAGTGAAACGCTTGAGGGCAGTCGCAAACAGGCCGAACGTACTGATGATGGCAAAGAGACTGATGGCCTGCTGGTGTTCAAACTGGAGTGCCTGTTCAGCTGGACCGAGCAGGTGGAGCTGGATCGCCCGCAGGAGGAAGATCTGGATCAGGACCTGAGCGGCGTCGCCGAGGATCTGGATATCATCAGCCTGTCGCGGCAGCGCCGAGCAGGATCGGCGCGGATTAAGTTTGATATGGATCTGCCCTCGGTGCACAACGATGATCTGCCCGTCGGCGAGGGGACGCGACTGCCGGAATGGGATTATCGCAAGCAGGCGTTGATCGAAGACTTTTGCCTGTTGCAGCCGATGCTGGCCGATGACGCATTGCCAGCAGCCATTCCCGAGGAGTTGCGAGCCCAGGCACGCGCCCTGAAAAACCGTTTTAGCCTGCTGCGTCCGGAGCGGCGGGTGCAAAAACGACAACCCCAGGGCGATGAGATCGACCTAGACGCTTGGATGGATTTCGTAACCCAGCCCGCGAAAAATCAGACCCAGCAGGATTTTTATCTGGACCGCAATCAACCCCACCGGGATCTGGCCTGTTTGCTGCTGGCCGACCTGTCGATGTCGACTGACGCGGGTATAAACGGCGATCAACGGGTCATTGACTTGATACGTGACGCGATGTTGCTGTTCGCCGAGGCGTTGTCGGGGACCCAGGATCCCTTTGCGATCTACGGCTTCTCGTCGGTGAAGAACAAGCAGGTGCGCTACCAACTGCTGAAAAACTTTAACGAGCGTTACGGTGATGAGGCGCGTGGCCGCATTTTGGCAGTTAAACCGGGCTTTTATACCCGCATGGGGGCCGCGATTCGGCAGTCCAGTGAGATTCTAAAACAGCAGCCGGCGCAGCAGCGTCTGCTGCTGATTTTGTCTGATGGCAAGCCTAATGATATCGATCGCTACGAAGGTCGCTATGGCATCGAAGACACCCGCCGCGCGGTACTGGAATCCAAGCAGGCAGGGCTGCAGCCATTTTGCGTGACCATCGATGAGCAAGGCAACGATTACCTGCCTTATCTGTTTGGCGACCAGGGTTTTGCCGTGGTCAGCGATCTGGCCCGACTGCCAGTGCTGTTACCTCGACTCTATCTCAATCTGACCGGCACTCAGGGTTAACCGCGTGCCTGACTTGAGGAACACTTCATGGACAATGTAATGACCAGCCATAACCCTTACCTGCCCCAGGGGCGGGAGATTGAGATTTTCAAAACGGCGGCCGCCAATAAATTGCCTGTATTGATTAAAGGCCCGACCGGCTGTGGTAAAACCCGATTCGTCGAGCATATGGCCGAACAGCTGGGGCGTCCGGTGCACACCATCGCCTGTCACGATGATCTGACCGCCGCCGATCTGGTCGGACGTCATCTAATAGGTGCAGACGGAACCTACTGGCAGGATGGCCCGCTAACCCGGGCGGTGCGTGAAGGGGGTATCTGCTACCTCGATGAGGTGGTCGAAGCACGTAAGGACACCACCGTGGTACTGCATCCGCTATCGGATCATCGCCGTATCCTGCCCATCGAGCGTACCGGCGAGCTGATCCATGCACATCCCGACTTTATGCTGGTGATCTCCTACAACCCCGGTTACCAGAATTTGATGAAAGGGCTGAAACCCAGTACCCGGCAGCGCTTCGTGGCGCTGAGCTTTGATTATCCGGCACCGGAGCTGGAGGTGGTGATCGTCTGTCAGGAGTCGGGGCTGGACAAGCAAACGGTGCAGCAGTTGGTGACGTTGGGCAACGATCTGCGTCGGCTCAAAGACCACGATCTGGAGGAAGCGGCCTCGACCCGGTTGCTGATCTATACCGCGCTGATGATCCGTTCCGGATTACCGGCGATCGAAGCCTGTCAGGTCTGTCTGGCGCAACCTTTGACCGATGACAGCGAGACCCTGGCGGCGATCGATCGGTTGATTAAAGGACATTTTTAATGCGCAAGGGCACAGAAACCCTCGGTGCTGATGTGGACGTCGTGGTCCCTATTACGGAGGTCGCACCGACTCCGGTAAACGCGTCACCAGTAAATTCGTCGCCAGCCAACATCGCGGTGTGGATATTGATCTGGGCCGAAGTGTCCGAATTCGCGCTGTTCTTTCTAGTATTTCTGGTGGCGCGCAGCCATAACCCGGAGCTATTCGCCGAGGGCCCGACCAAGCTTAATACCTGGGCCGGTGTGGTCAATACCCTGCTGCTGCTCAGTAGCAGTTACTGCGTGGCGCGGGCGATGTCCGCGATCCGGATCGGTCAGGTGCAGCGCTGCCTGCGCTGGCTGGGGGCCACTATCGGCTGCGGCTTGGGGTATTGCGCCGTTAAGGCCTGGGAGTACCACTGGAACCATGCCTCCGGGCTCGATTCGCGCACCGATATCTATTACAGCCTGTATTACTACCTGACCTTCAATCATCTGCTGCATGTCTTGGTGGGGATGTGCGCAATTGGCTGGGCGGGGCTGCGTACTTACTGGGGACACTTTACCCCGGCCGAGCACGAAGGGCTGGAGGGGGCTGCCTGCTACTGGCACATGATCGATCTGGTATGGATCATCATTTTCCCGCTACTGTATGTAATGCGGTAGTTATAACGCGGTTATACAGACTGCTATTAAGGCTGTTTTGTGATGAATGATAAAAAAACACTGATGAGTGACAAGGTTTTGCAGCGCGCCTGGATGCTGCTGATCGTGCTGACCCTGGCCTCGGCATTTATCGCCGAATCGGTCGATCCGACCGCCGGGATGGTGATCGTGGTTTGCCTGGTGGTGGCGATCAAAGGTCAGCTGGTGGTCGACCGGTTGATGGGACTGCGGCATGCGCCGCCGCTGATACGCAGGATGATGCTGGCCTATTTCTATGTGTTACCGCTGTTGATCGCGTTGGCGCTTATTTTTCCCGAACCGCTCAGGCGTCTGACCACGCTCTGAAACCTGTTATTACCTATTTGAAGAGAGAAGACTCTATGGCACATCTCCCTGACGCAATTCGTCAACTGGCCAAAGTTGAAACCGAGCATTGCGATGTCAGCTTTGGTACCCGCGAACCCTGCACCGTCGCTGAGCATACCCATGAAACCACTAACTACGGCACCATTACCGAGGGCTGTCTGTTTCTGACCCTCAACGGTGAGGAGCGTGCCTATGGTAAGGGCGACTGGTTTCACGTTCCTGCCGACGCGCCACATATCGAGCGGTTCGAGCAGACCACCTCGGTAGTGGTCTTCTGGATTAAATAGGCGAGGATAAAATAACTGCTGATTAAGTGAGCCGGATTAACGAGTCGGGGTCCTGTTAACGGAATCTAAGCAGATAACCAACCACCCCAAGGTAATCCGCCTCCCGCTGCAAATTGGTCAGGGTCAGCGGGTGCTCATCAAGCCAGCCTCGTGGAAAAATCAGTTGCAGATGGTCTTCGTGATAGTCGAGTGTCAGCTCGGGGACTTGCTCGACCAATCGGCTCTGATTGAGCAGCACCGCTAGTCGCAAAACCTGTCTCTTATACACATCT
>SDWN01000008.1 GCA_004195305.1 Neptunomonas sp.
AACATCTCCCTGCCCAACACCGAAAAGCCCCGGATGGGGAGACTGTCAACCCACTAACTCAACAGGGGCAATTCTCCAATTTCGACTGAGGCAAAACAGTTCTTATATTGCAGGGTTTCCAGGACATCAGTAAAAACCTCTTCTGTCAGGCCGTCTAATCAATACAACACAACTTATCGGACGTTGCCTGCTTTTTTGTTCAAAGCTATGAAACCGTACATCTCGCGGTACATGAGGGGGTCGTCTATGGAGGACAGGTCGGCGAGGCATTTGTAGTGGCTCATTTGGTGGCTCCTTTTTGACAAAAGAAAGGCCAGACTCTTTGGTGGAGAATCTGACCATAAATAAACTCAATATATTGTCATTCTAGCCAGGATTGCCTCTTGAAAATCTATTTTTTCTGTATGAGAAATAGTATCAAAATGCTCGGAAAGTAATGGGGGCTACAAAGGAGAGTTTTTTTCACGGTGGTAAAATTGCAAATGAATATTTTGAGAAATTTTGCTCGATTGTCGCCGATACTTATTTCTTGAGACTGAGGGACTCTAACTCTATTCCTGTTTTTTTGTCACGTCTCGTATGTTGTCCGCTGATTAAAGTTTGGCTTAGGGGTTTAGTTGCCGGATCGGAGGCTCGCTGACTCCGCATTTATTCATCCAGCGCCATAAGGGCGTGCGATCAACACCGAATTCATGTGCAACCTGGTTTCGGTTCCCATTAAACAGTTTCAAAACCGAACGTAATTCAACCTCACCGGGACAACCTCGGCGACTTTTTGTGTTATCCGAGGTGTGGATCCGCACGCTTTCCGGCAGAAGATCTGTGCTGATATCTCCATTCCTGCAAAAGATAATCGAATACTCGACAATATTCAGTAACTCCCTAATGTTGCCTTGAAACTCATGTTTCATTAAGAGGTTTATTGCGGCGGGTGAAAAACCACGAACGGTTTTAGAATATTCACGGTTGAAACGTTCGAGAGCCATGTCGAGCAGCAACGGGATATCTTCGCGTCTTTCTTTCAAGGCCGGGATTGTGAAACCGATTACGTTAATTCGAAAATAAAGATCTCTTCGAAAGCTCCCTCTGGCAACCATTTCATCAAGATTTCGATGGGTGGCCGTAACGAAACGGACATTTGCTTTCATCGGAGTTTTAGCGCCGAGCGGTTGATACTCGTGATTTTCGAGAACTCGTAAGAGTTTCACCTGCAGGGATAGCGGTAGATCCCCTATTTCGTCCAGAAACAATGTCCCGCCCTCGGCCATTTCCAATCGACCCGGACGACTTTCAACCGCTCCGGTGTAAGCACCGCGACGAACGCCAAAAATTTCGGCTTCCAGTAAGGGTTCCGGCAAGGCGCCGCAGTTCACGACAACCAGGGGTCCATTCGAACGGGGGCTCAGTTTATGAATTGCACGCGCGAAGAGTTCTTTGCCCGTACCACTATCGCCTTGAATCAAAACTGTAGCGTTACTGGCGGCGATGTCTGGCATAACCTCAAAAAGACCCTGCATGCCTTGGTCCCGGCTGTAGATTTTTTCAAAAACAAAGTTATCCGGGAATGGCTTTTTGATGTCTTTGGAAGAAAGGCATCGTAGGGTCCCCACCGCGCCGACAATGTCTCCCTGCTTGTTGCGAAGCGGCGAAGTGCTTAGCGAAGTAAGTAGTGGTTGGTTCTGTTTATCAAAAAATGCCATCTCCAGACCAAAAATGGACTTTCCCGAGCAGATGGTTTTTTAAACCGAACACTCCTGATCACAGAGTTCGCATTTGAAAATATTTTTACAGGACTGTCCAATAACTTGATCCCGCGTATACCCAGTCATCTGTTTGAGGGCTCGATTAGATGAGATTGCCCTTAGCTCTGTGTCAACAGAAAATATTCCGTCAGCCACACTATCCAGAAGGTCATAGCTCGGAAGCGGCTTTGTCTCATGGGCATCAAAACTTAAATTGATGAGTTGGTCTAGATTAAGGTAACGGCTTGGCATCTGACCTCTCTTAACGATCAAAATCAATCAAAAGGATTTCTTTCCCGCTTAACTCACCATACCGCTGATGTATGGCGGGTAATTGATAGCTCTCGTTGCTCAGAGCAGATTATATTTTTTTGCCTGGTACCTGAAGGTGTCGTAACTGACCTTTAGCAGTTGAGCAGATTTGGTCATGTTATTGTTTGTTCTTTCCAGAGCGAGCCGCATGAGTTCACGTTCAACCTCGACGAGGGCAACCCCATCTTCCGGTAGAATGAGCTGAAAGTTTTTACGTTTCTCTTTCACCCTTTGCTCCCTCCCTCCCATATCCATGGGCAAGCATTCGACGGAAAGGGTGTCCATGTTTTCCATGACGACGCATCTTTCAATAACATTGCGGAGCTCCCTGATATTCCCCGGCCAGGGGTAGTTTTTCAGCAGGGTTTCAGCCTCACCTGAGATGTTGGTCACCGCTGTCTTCGAATATTTTCCGGCAAATGTCTTCAGAAAGTGCTTGGCCAGAAGGATGACATCCTCTTCCCGTTCATTCAGGGTCGGAATGTGGATGGCGAAGGAATTCAAGCGGTAATAGAGATCCTCCCGGAAATGACCATCTTCGACCGCTTTTTTGAGGTCCCGATTGGTGCAGGCGATAATTGTGACATCAACCTCAAGATCGATCTTACCTCCGATGCGACGCACGGTACGTTCTTCCAAGGCACGTAACAGCTTCCCCTGCAGTTCAAGCTTCATATCCCCGATTTCGTCCAGGAGCAGGGTGCCGCCGTCGGCCAATTCGAAGACCCCTTTTTTATCCGTCTTGGCATCGGTAAAAGAACCTTTGACATGACCAAAAAGCTCCCCCTCAATCAATGTTTCAGGTAGGGCAGTACAATTGATTGCTATATAGGGGACAGACTCATAGTCATCACGTCTTTCAAAGCGCCAATGGTGAAAATTTCGCGCAAGAACTTCTTTCCCAGAGCCTGATTTGCCGGTAATCAGGACGGAGGTGACCCCGGCCTCAGCCATCTTCCTGGTGTTGTTGAGAACTTTCTGAATGGCAGGAGATTCGCCGATAAAGGTCCTGCCGAGAACGGCGGTGGATGATTCCTTGAGATAGCGAACCTCGCTCTTCAGACGTGAGTTTTCCAATAGTTTTTTGAGGACAATTTTGACTTCTTCGATATTGAACGGTTTGTTGAGGTAATCCGCGGCACCGTGACGCATCGCCCGCACCGCTGATTCGGCAGAATCGTCTGCGGTCAGCATGATGACCGGGAAATCGATTCCTTCCATCTGCAGCATCTCCAGCAGGTCCAGACCGCTCGGACCTGCACCCAGATCGACATCCAGTAACAGCGCATGCGGTTGCCAGGCACAGATTTTTTCCACCGCCTGCGCGGAGGAATTCAGCATATGGGTTTCATACCCCTCTTTCTGCAGCGTGCGCGCCAGCATCGAGATGATCAGTTCGTCATCATCAAGCAGAAATATCCGTCCTCGGTTATTCATAGGTGTCACTCCCCTAAATTTTGTACCACTGGGATGAAACTCACAAAAGAGGTGCCTTCTCCCGGTCGGCTCTCAACCTCTATCCTGCCGCCATGTTGCTCGACAAGCCGTTTGCAGATCGCCAGCCCCAGTCCGGTGCCCTTGCTTTTCGTGGTGAAGAAGGGGGTGAAAATCTTATCGATCGATGTCGCAGACAGCCCTTTGCCAGTATCGCAGATTTCAATCCGGACCTGTTCTTCGCCCGCCATGCTGGTCAGGGTGGTAATTGTGCCGCCATCCTCCATGGCATCAATTGCATTGAGGTAGATGTTCAAAAAAACCTGCTGCAGTTGCGAAGGATCGGCTTCGATCTGGTGCAGATCGGGATGGAGATCATTGACAAACAGAATCTTTTTATCCGGCTCATGACCGGCGGTTACTTCTATGTTTTTGATGGAACTGTTGAGCAAACGGTTGATATCGAGCAGATCAAACTGCGGTAACGGTGGGCGCGCGTAGTTGAGCAGGCTCTTGAGTAGCCGCTCCATTCGGTTGATCTCATTGATGATCCTGGCGAACAGCTCCTTGTCTTCAACTTTCAACTCCAGTTCGTCGGCCAACACATCCAGGGAGACCTTGACTCCGGCGAGGGGGTTCTTGATTTCATGAGCCAGACCGGCAGCCATCTGGCCGACCAGCGCCATCTGATTGGCGCGCTGTAAATCATCTTCGGCCTGCAGCATTTCACTGATGTCTTTGCAGAAGGAGAGCAGGTGTCTCTGATCGTTTATTTGCAGGATGCCGATACTCAGATCGACCGGGATGAGGCTGCCGTCCTTTCTTTTCCTTGTCACTCTTGAGCGCGACCATTCGCCGTGCAGCACGGTTTTGATTCGCTTGCGGAATTTTTCTGCTTTTTTATCGGGCACTAGATCGACGATATTCATTTCCAACAATTCATCGGTGGAATAACCGTACAGCACAGAGGCCGCAGGGTTGGCCGAAACGATTCTGCCTATGTCATCGCCTTCCAGACCCGTAATC
>SDWN01000249.1 GCA_004195305.1 Neptunomonas sp.
GAACCCGCATTGATCGCCGTGGCCGCAGAGGCTGCTCAGGTCGCTGCCACGGGCGGCATGATCGAAAACAATCCGGATGCGCGTTCGGTGTATGCCGATGGTCTTCGATTTACAGTCGCGCTGGCGGTCGGTTTGGCAATTGTGCTGGGTGTTGTGCGCATCCTTAAGGGGTGGTCGATTCAGTATATGATCATGGGCGGTTACATCCTGGTGATGCTCATGACCGCATTGGCCCCACAGTGGATAATCGGTATCGCCTACGATTCCGGTGGTGTCACCACCTCGACCATCACCGTGCCTCTGGTGACTGCGCTAGGGGTGGGGCTGGCCTCCTCGATCAAGGGGCGTAATCCGATGATCGATGGCTTCGGTCTGATCGCATTCGCCTCCTTGACGCCGATGATTTTTGTGATGGCTTACGGGATGATCGTATGATGGAGCTGCTGACAAGTTTTTCCTCGATACTGCTTTCAACTATCCGGGATGTGATCACCATTGCGGCGATCATCTTTGGTTTCCAACTTTTTGTGATTCGGCGGCCGATAGCCAATCTGCGCCGGGTGTTGTTCGGCTTCTGCTACGTCGTTGTGGGTCTGGCGTTCTTCCTGTTGGGGCTGGAAAAGGCGCTGTTCCCGTTGGGGCGACTGATGGCCGAGCAGCTGACCAATCCGGACTTTATTCGTCAGGGGCTCGGTTCTGCCGCAGATGTGCTGCGCTGGCAGGACTATTACTGGGTCTATATTTTTGCTTTTGCCATCGGTGCCAGCACGACCATTGCCGAGCCTCGCTGATAGCGGTAGCGGTAGCGATCAAGGCTAATGAGGTGTTCGGCGGCGCCATCGGTATCTGGGGGTTGCGTCTGGCGGTGGCGATCGGCATATCGCTGGGTACCTTCCGTATCGTTACCGGTGTGCCGATCCACTACTTCATCATCACCGGGTATGTTTTTGTGGTAATTCAAACCTTCTTTGCTCCGAAGATGATCGTCCCTCTGGCTTATGACTCAGGCGGTGTGACCACCTTTACTGTGACTGTGCCGCTGGTGGCGGCGCTGGTGTTGGGGTTGGCTGAAACTGTACCGGGGCGTAACGCGTTGCTGGATGGGTTTGGCCTGATCGCTTTTGCCAGTCTGTTTCCTATGATTACCGTGATGGGTTATGCCCAGATCGCTGAGTTTAAACAAAAACGAGCCCGTAGGCTGCTCGACAAGCAGTCAGCTGTGGATGAATCATGACCGCGTTGGGGGAGAACCTATGCACTTTAAACTGATCCTCGCTGTTGTTGAGGATACTGAAACCAACGCTATCATGGCGGCAGCTCGGGAAGCAGGCGCTATCGGCGCGACTGTCATTAACAACGCCCGTGGCGAAGGCTTGAATAAGACCAAGACCTTTTTTGGGCTGGCGCTGGAGTCGCAGCGGGATGTGATCGTGTTTATTGTTGAAGAACATGGTCGGTATATCGGTCGCGACGGTGATTGATGAGGGTCAGATTAAAGGCATCGTCAGCTATAACGATATCGTCCTCGATGGCCTGGCTGCAGAGATCGAGTCGTTATAGCCCGAACGCTACGGAGGGTCTGTCTGACGGTTGGTATTGGCAGATTAGGGTTAGGAGGTCAGGGTTAGCCGGTCCGTGTTGAAGCGGCTCCTCTACTGGAAAACGGGGTTTAGCCAGAGGATAGAATGGGGCAGAGTACGAGCCCATAGCGCCGCCGGTGTGGAGGCGCTATGGGCTGGTTTATCGTCTTGGGCTACCCTTGGCGGGCGGCTTTGAGCGTGTCGGCGATCAGGAATGCCAGCTCCAGTGCCTGGTCGGCATTCAGGCGTGGATCGCAGAAGGTATGGTAACGATCGGCCAGCTTGGCTTCGGTGATCTGGTAGGCGCCGCCGATGCATTCGGTAACGTTTTGACCGGTCATCTCAAAGTGAACTCCGCCCGCACAGGTGCCTTCGGCGCGGTGGACTTCAAAAAATCCCTTCATCTCTTTTAAAATGCTATTCACCGCACGGGTCTTGTAGCCGTTGGATGCTGCGATGGTGTTGCCATGCATCGGATCGCAACTCCAGAGAACCTTGCGGCCTTCGTTGGCTACAGCGCGTACCAGAGGTGACAATTTTGCTTCAACTTGATCGGCACCCATTCGTGAGATCAGATTGAGGCGTCCGGGTTCGTTATTGGGGTTGAGTGTCTCCACCAGGCGCAGCAGTTCGTCGCTACTGATGCTGGGGCCTACCTTGACTCCGATTGGATTGTGGATGCCACGCATAAACTCGATATGGGCTCCGTCCAGCTGCCGGGTGCGGTCGCCGATCCATAGCATGTGCGCCGAGCAGTCATACCAGTTGTTGCTCATGCTGTCGCGGCGAGTGAGCGCCTGCTCGTAATTAAGCAGCAGCGCTTCGTGCGAAGTGTACAGCGATGTTTCGTGAAGCTGTGGGCTGTTGGCATCGCTGATCCCGCAGGCTTTCATAAAGGCCAGCGCCTGATCGATTTGGTTGCCAAGATCCTGGTATTTTTCGCCCAGCGGGCTTTTGGCGACGAAGCTCTGATTCCACTGATGGACCTGGCGCAGATCGGCAAATCCGCCCTGGGCAAATGCCCGCAACAGGTTCAGGGTTGAGGCTGACTGATTGTAGGCTTGCAGCAAGCGTTGTGGATCGGGTGCCCGCGACTCGCGAGTAAAGCCGATGTCGTTGATGATGTCTCCGCGGTAGCTGGGTAGCTCCTGGCCGGCAATGGTTTCGGTATCGGCAGAGCGGGGTTTGGCGAACTGTCCCGCCATTCGTCCCACCTTGACCACCGGGCAGCTGCCCGCAAATGTCAACACGACGGCCATCTGTAGCAGTACCTTAAAGGTATCGCGGATATTATCGGCTTGAAACTCAGCAAAACTTTCGGCGCAATCGCCGCCCTGGAGCAGGAATGCGCGACCCTCGGTAGCCTCTGCCAGTTGATGGCGCAGGGCGCGAACTTCACCGGCAAAAACCAGTGGCGGGCGCTTGGCTAAGGTCTGCTCGACCTCGCTCAGTGCCTGCCCATCAGTGTAATTTGGTTGTTGCAGGATCGGCTTAGTGCGCCAGGTTTCGGGAGTCCAGAGTTCCATGTAGAGGCCTTATCATTGGGTGCGCGAGATCGGTTGTGAAAATAGGATCGTGCTAAAAATAGGGCGTTAGTGTACGCCCTGAATAACGCGATGACTAGGCGTGGCGGCCTGTATGGGGGTGTCTTGTAAGGGAGGATCCTGTACGGGTTAGTTTTTTGGTGTGGCGCGAATCCCATTGAGGGTGTTGAACGAGGTCTCGCGTGCCGTGTCGAGAAAATCGCGTATAAACTCGGCCTCGCGCTGATCTTCCCGGATGGCTGCGTACAGGGTAGACCAGACCCCCTTGTTGCCAAGCTGGCAGGCGGTGATGTATTTGCGTTCCAGGTATTCGCTGAGTACCCAGTTGGGGAGCGCACAAACACCGCGACCACTGGCAACCAGTTGCATCATCATTACCGTCATCTCGGCTGTACGAATCTGCGGGTCGATATCCGCGGGATCCAGGAAACGGGTGAAAATATCGAGGCGGTTGCGGTCGACCGGGTAGCAGATCAGGGTCTCCGGCTGCAGATCCTCTGGGTCAATATGGGTCTTGCGGGCGAAGGGGTGCTGGTTAGAGACCGCCAACAGGATCTCGTAGGCAAACAGCGGCTGGTAGGCGATACCGTTGATCGGTTGAGGATCGGAGCTGATCACCAGGTCCAGCTCACCGCGGGCTAGCGCGGGCAAGGGTGAGAAGTTAAAGCCGCTGGCCATATCCATCTCGACTTCGGGCCAGTTTTCCCGGAATCGGTCGATCGTTGGCATGAGCCATTGGAAGCAGCTATGGCATTCGATAGACATATGCAGGCGGCCGGTCTCACCGCCAGCCAGACGCGCGATGTCGCGTTCGGCATTGCGTATCATCGGCAGCACACCGTCGGCCAGCGCCAAAATGCGTTGCCCTGCGCTGGTAAAGCAGATTGGCTTGGTCTTACGGATAAACAACGAACACTTAAGGCGTTCTTCCAGATCTTTGATCTGATGCGAGAGTGCCGATTGAGTTAAAAATACCCGCTCAGCCGCTTCAACCAGACTGCCGGTGTCACGTAACGCAGCCAGTGTTCTTAGGTGCCTGAGTTCTACCATGCTTGAGCCTGTATCAGGTTGCCGCCAGCGACGGGGTTGGTGTCATTGGCTATGAACGAAATTCAAGTATAGTACGGCTTTGGCCGAACGGAAGGACTCCGTTCGGGTTCATTGCTGCGCTCGGGACGGGTTTATTTTGGCTTTGAAGCCAGGAATTCCATCAGTGCCTTCTGGGCGTGAAGGCGATTTTCCGCTTGGTCGAAGACCACTGAGCGCGGGTCGTCCAGCATGTCGATGCTGACCTCTTCACCGCGATGGGCTGGCAGGCAGTGCAGGAACAGGGCGTCGGAATTGGCCTGGTCCATCAGTGCCGGGCTGACCTG
>SDWN01000488.1 GCA_004195305.1 Neptunomonas sp.
CTCTAAAGTTGTCCCTGTATTGATCTCCCTCAAAGAAATAGTCCGTAGCATCTGCAAGACTGGCTTCGCTGGAACACCTCCCCAAGAAAAGGATTTGTTATGATGCTGTACAGAACTCTGCTAGCAACTGCTATCGCTTCAACCCTGGTCGGACAAGCCGTGGCCACCGAATCCTTAAACGGCAAAAGCATGGCGATGTCAGGGGTTGGGGTCGCCAATGTGGTCTTGTAGTGCGATCGAAACCCTGGTCTGTCCCTTATCGTTAAAAGGAATTTACATGAAGAGAAATATTCTTATAGCGGCCCTGGCTTTGCCGTCTATTGCGATGGCTGCACCGCCGGTCTATCACCCACCCGGATCGGCCATGTCGATTGGCTCGGTCAGTAACATGCACAGCCTTGTTTCTACCAGCTATAACCCGGCAGGCTCCTGGTCGGTGGTTCAGGACTTTCGTTTCGGTATCCTCAGCAATCTGGGTGGCGGGTATGAGTTGGGTCAGGTCGATAATTTTGCGACAGATATCGAAGATCTGATCGATATTCTGGACAAAGAAGATCTGACTGTTGAAGAAGGCACTGATGCCGCCGAAAGATTTAACGAACTGCTGCCGATCATGGAGGCGGATGGTTATGTTAAGGCGTTCGGATCCCTCCAGGTTCCCTTGATGCCGTTAGTCTATCGGCATACTGAAAATGGTGTCTTTAGCGTCGATTTTAGTGTCAGTGGTATTGCAAGGCTCGGACTCATTGCCGATGAGGTCACCCTTAAAATCCCTACAGATCCGAATGCGTCGCCTGATCTGGATACCGATGCTTCCGCCTATGTGAAAAGTGCCGGGCAAACCACGATCGGTCTAGGGTACAGCGGTAAAGCCTGGTCCAATGATCAGGGTGAACTGATAGTCGGGGCTCGCGCTAATATTTACCGCATGTCATTAAGCAAGCAGTTGATCAGCTTGGAAAGCCTTAAGGCTGATGATGATATAGGTGATGTGGCTAAGGACCAATACGAAGATAACGCTAACGCGTCGGTCAATGCTGGGCTAGACGTTGGGGTGATGTGGCTGCATGAACACTATCAGCTCGGTGCAACCATCTATAACCTCAACGAGCCGGAATTTGAGTATGGCGTACTGGGCGATGATTGTTTATCTAAAGAGGGATCGGCAGCGCAGAGCAACTGCTTTATCGCTCAGAAAGCCGCTACCGATGGCAAGATTAGCCTTACTGAAAATTATGTCATGAACGCTCAGTTGACCCTAGAAGGCTCGGCTCAAGTCTTCAATAAGCAGCTAAGCCTGTCGGGGTCTTATGATGTTTTTGATGTCAATGATCCGCTCGGCGACCGGTACCAAAATGTGACTGTGTCAGCGTCCTATTTTCCTAACCGTTGGTGGGCACCGGGTGTGCGATTGGGGTATCGAAAAAACCTCGTTGGCAGTGAACTGAGTTCGTTGAACCTGGGCTTGAGTCTGTTCAAACGTGTCAACCTGGATTTTGCCTACGGGTTGGAAAGCATCGATGTCGATGGCGACGCCGTACCTCGTACTCTTGCACTCAATCTGGGCATTGAAAGCGCATTCTAAGGCTTAACCTATTGGAGAGAACAATGAAGTTTAAAAAAACATTGTTGGTTGGTGCGTTGAGCACTGCGGTTGCAGGATTAACCGGATGCGGTGCAGAAAATCAAGATAGCACCAGTGATGTCCAGCGGACGAGCTTTACCGGGCTGGTCATCGATGGGCGTGTCGCGGGAGGTACGATCTGGGTAGACAAGAATGAGAATGGTCTACTCGATAGCGTTTTCGAGCCTCAGGCTGAAACGGATCCGGACGGTTATTTTTCGCGCAATCCCGGCGATGATGGACGCTGGGACACAGATGATGATATTAATTACTGCGATGACGCGTCTGATGCGCTGAAATTAAAACACTGCCTGGTGCTTGAAACTGTTTCTGGAATATCCAGTACAACGAATATTCTAAGGGTGCAAGGCGGCATCGACCTGGATACCGGTGAGCCACTGGAAGGGGTGATGAGTATCCTGTTGAGCCAAAGTGATGCAACAACCGCCGCTCTCGTGTCGCCCCTGAGCAGTCTTTATGCGGCAACGCCTGACGATCAGAAAGCAGACCTGTTACTGGGGCTGGGTTTGGACAGTGCCGCTGATTTGCTGCTTGATTATACCTCGACAGCAGTGGATGAGACCCCTGAAGACAAGCTAAAAAAGCAAAGACTGCATGGCATCGCTTTCACCGTGCAACAAACCTCAAGCATTATGACGGCCCGGCTTGAGAAAGGCTTGGGGGATGATAGCAGCGAAGTGGCTACCAAGCAGGAAGTGACTTTAGCGTTGGCGAAAGCTATCGTCGCAAAATCTTTCAGCGACTTTTCAGACGTCGATTTTAATGAGGTGTTCACCCAAACTAAAGAGCAGTTGACGGTAGCGCTGGCGGAAACGTTGTCGGAAGAGGACAGCGCTAACGCGATTGCGTCATTCGAGATGAACGCTTCGGTAGGTGAAACGGGCACAAGAGCCCAGCGACTCTCTGATCTAATGGAAGAGCGCTTGATATCTCTGGATACCGTTGTATCTACGCATGATCGCAGGGGGGCTCTGCAGGCAGCGGCAGCCGTCTTCGTAGCCGCTAAGGCGGAGGCTGAAGATAAAGATCTGGGCGGCAGCAGTATCGGTCATGTGCTGCGACTGGGTAATCTAATCGCTTCGGATGTCTTTATTCAGATGGTGGCTGCTTTATCCTCAGCTTCTGCCGCTCAATCCAAGATCAATATCCAGCAGTATTCGGAACAAGTCGCCGAGACTTCTAATACAGCTACCGATGGCGTTCGCCGCGTCGATGTCGGTGGCTTTGCTGGAAAGGCGTTGAAATTCCAAGATGATGACGATCCTGAATTTAAAGGCCAGGTGGCTTTGTATCTGAATGGGGATACAGAGACAGCGACTACGGGCGTACTGAGTGCCTGTGTTAACTTTGTAGATGAAGTTGATCCACTCGATAATTTAAGCAATCAGTACTATGGCGGCACCTGGCAGGCCCTGACTCAGGATACGATCAAGGTAACCATGCAACATTCAGGAGTTAAGGCGGATGCCCAGGTCGTGGTCGAAGGAGGTAACGCGTTCCGGTTTATCTTTAACGGTGAAGACACTATCTGGGAAAACCCAGACCTAACTACGGACAGTAATGGTTTATTGGTGTTTGATCAGGCGAAGATGCCGATCGATACGGACGACGAGACAGATGAGCGGAGCTGTAAACGTGTTCTAGAGCAAACCTTCGGCACTACATGACCCATGTAGTCAATCTAAAAAGCCATGCACCTGCATGGCTTTTTTGTGAGCGGATAGCGTCAGCGCGCCCTCCTTTCAGGCTCAGGCCGGTACGGTTTGAGGTCATGATCAGTGTTTCGTCGGTGTCAGCGCTGACGAATGCAAACCCCTTTGTGGAATTGGCGTCGTAGCTCGCATCTATACCCGGCAGCGCAATTTTCATCGTAGCTGCAGGTTTTACCGGCGAACTCATGCGAGTCTAAAATTATTTGCGTACGGTGGTTCGGATCATTGTGATCGTGGCTTTCTGTTGCATCCAGCGCTTGGCTAGAAAGCTCTTTTTTGTCGGCATCCAGGGCTAGCTGATAATCCCTAGCGGCGGGGCCTGTGCACGCGGTGGCAGAAATTAGCAGGGCAAGCAACCCCAGGGCGTTGATCGCATTCATGATGGCTGTCCATCTTGCAGACGCCTCTTATATTTGTTGAATTGAAATTCAGAGGCCCCTAAGTCTCCTAAGTCTGGTTCAGTATTCGTCGACCTGCCCCTTTTCTGTGCGCCATACGATAATTTTTCTGCATCATGGGATCGCGCTCACCGGCTTTATTCGTGGTTGAACAGGTAGCCTCAATAAGGGTGGCGTCCATCAATATAGCTTCTTTTAACATGCCGAGAAGGGCTGTATTGGCACCATATTGGTACAACATTGGCACCACTCCGTTCTGATTCTGGTTCTGCCCCGCGGGGCGAGGGGAGGCTAGTATTTGGGAACATCGACTAGGCTGTGGTTTCGCCGTGTCATTTTATGTTGTTGTATGTTTCCGTCATCGAATTAACCCCGCGTTGATGCCCGAGGATCTGCCATGAGCTGCCATCCGTCATTTGAACGGCTTCGAAGTCGGCCTATTGCCGGGTTGAGTATCGACGTGCAGGAATACCGGCACCTTAAAACCGGTGCGTTGCATTACCATCTGGCCGCCGACAGTTCCGAGAATGTTTTTGTGCTGGCGCTGAGAACCCCGCCAAACGACTCTCGCGGCGCGGCGCATGTACTGGAGCATGCGGTGCTCTGTGGTAGCGAGCGATACCCGGTTCGCGATCCTTACTTTCTGATGCGCAAGCGCTCCCTCGCGACCTATATGAATGCCTTTACCAGTGCTGACTGGACCGCGTACCCCTTTGCCAGTCAAAAC
>SDWN01000716.1 GCA_004195305.1 Neptunomonas sp.
GAGGTTGAGCAGCAGATCCGTCAGGGGCAGTGGGCACCGGGGGCGCTACGTCGGGTGGTACAGGCTCATGTGCGTGAATTTGAGTTGATGGAAGATGCCTACCTGCGAGAACGAGGTACGGACATCAAGGATCTGGGACGGCGGGTATTAGCCTGTTTGCAGGAGAGTGTCTGCAATCTTCCGGTGCAGTACCCGGACCAGGTGGTCCTGGTTGCCGAAGAGCTGACCCCCGCGATGCTGGGCGAGGTACCGATCGAGAAACTGGTCGGGCTGGTTTCGGTGACGGGGTCGGGAAATTCTCACTGTGCGATTTTGGCCCGTTCGATGGGGATCCCAACGGTCATGGGGGTTGTGGATCTGTCGACGACGACGGTGCATAACCAGGCACTGATTATCGATGGTTTCTCTGGCCGGTTGTTCGTCAACCCCTCGGATCAGCTGACCAGTTACTACAACACCATATTGCGTGAGGAGTTATTACTCAGCAAGGGCCTGGAGCAGATGCGCGACCTACCCGCGGAGACGCTGGATGGTCATCGGATCCCGCTGTGTGTCAACACCGGCCTGGTGACCGATGTGGCGCTGGCGTTGGGTCGCGGTGCCGAAGGCGTGGGCCTGTACCGCTCCGAAGTGCCGTTCATGATGAAGGATTTTTTCCCCAGCGAAGCGGAGCAGATTGAAAGCTATAGGCGTCAGTTAGAGCCGTTTGCGCCCAGACCGGTAACCATGCGTACCCTCGATATCGGAGGAGACAAGTCGTTGCCCTATTTTCCGATCGATGAACCGAACTCCTCATTAGGCTGGCGGGGGATTCGGGTCACTCTGGATCACCCTGAAATATTCCTGGTTCAGGTGCGGGCGATGTTGCAGGCCAGTGTCGGGTTAGACAATCTGCGGATAATGCTGCCGATGGTCTCCAGTGTGGTGGAGATAGACGAAGCCCTGGCCTTGATCAATCAGGCGCTTGCAGAGCTGATTGAGGATGGTCATCCTCTGGTTCGGCCCAAGATCGGGGTGATGGTGGAGGTGCCTGCCGCTGTCTATCAAGTACGTAATTTCGCCCGTCGGGTCGATTTTTTATCCGTGGGCAGTAATGACCTGACCCAGTATCTGTTGGCAGTGGATCGGAATAATCCCCGCGTGGCGGGTCTTTATAGCAGCTATCACCCCGCGGTATTGTCGGCGTTGTTAAACATTGTGGTCGAGGCGCACAAGGAGAATGTGAGTGTCAGTATCTGTGGTGAGTTGGCGGGTGAGCCGGTCGGTGCCATCCTGATGCTGGCGATGGGCTACGATATGCTGTCGATGAGTTCTACCAGCCTGGGTAAGGTGAAGTCAGCGATTCGTGGTATCACCTTAGATCAGGCCCAGCTGTTTCTGGATACCGCGTTGAGTTTTGATGAGCCGCAGTCGGTGCAGAAGGCGCTGGGACAGATGCTGGTCGATGCCGGGCTCGGGCGCCTGTCTAGGCCTCGGGTATTGTTCTGAGTGCCGCAGGCTTATATGGCTAGCTTCGCGGCTCTGTTTGCGGGGCTTCGTGCTGTTCGATCAGTAGCTACAAGGCACAAGCTAAACGTGCTGCTTTTGCCCAGGGTGCTCTGGACCTCTATCGAGGCCACGGGTGTAGTTCTGTGTACCTCCGGTTTATATGGCTAGCTTCGCGGCTCTGTTTGCGGTGCTTCGTGCCGTTCGATCAGTAGCTACAAAGCACAAGCTAAACGTGCTGCTTTTGCCCAAGGTGCTCTGGACCTCTATCGAGGCCATGGGTGCTGTTCTGTGTACCTCCGGTTTATATGGCTAGCTTCGCGGTTCTGTTTGCGGTGCTTCGTGCTGTTCGATCGGTAGCCACAAGCTAAACGTGGTGCCTTTACCCAGGGTGCTCTGGACCTCTATCCGGCCGTTGTGCGCCTTGATAATATTGAATGATAGCGCCAGCCCCAGCCCGGTTCCTTGGCCCACGGGCTTAGTGGTGTAAAAGGGTTCGAAGATGTTGGCGATATTTTTAGGGTCTATGCCCTGGCCGTCGTCGCTGATGTCGATGCGAACCCACGCCTGTTCTTGATAGGTATGGATGCGGATGCTGCCCTGCTCGGGAATCGATTGCGCCGCATTCACCAGCAGGTTCAGGAACACCTGGTTGAGCTGCGAAGGCAGGCAGTCTATGGTGGGGATGGGGTCAAACTCGCGAATCACTTGTACCCGGTTTTTAATCTCATTGTGGACAACTTTGAGGGTCGTGTTAAGGCCTTCGCGCAGGTCGCTGCGCTCCCAGCTCTGCTGGCCGCTATGGGAGAAGTCACGTAACCCCTGAACGATTTGCTTGACCCGGTCGGCGCCCTCCAGAGACTGCTGGATAAGTACCGGAATATCCTCGCGCATATAGTCAAAATCCATCTCTTGCAGCAGCGCCCTGGCGTCATTTTTAGCGCTGTCGGCGACCAGTGCCTGCTGCCGCTGAATCAGTTGGAGCAGGTCGTTGCAGTACTCCTGCAGCGCTACAAAGTTGGCGATAATGTAGGTCATCGGGTTATTTATTTCGTGAGCCACACCCGCTGCCAGCAGGCCGATGGATGCCATCTTCTCCGATTCGAGTAGCTGCAGCTGAGCCTGTTTGAGTTGCTGGAAAAGAGTTTCTAGTTGCTTCTTGTCCTGTTGCAGCAGGCGGTTGGCGTCAACCAGTTCGGTGGTTCGCTCCCGGACCCTGAATTCCAGCTCTGAATTGACCCGCAACAAGGTTTCCTGGATATGGATCAGCTCACTGCGGGCCTCGCCCAGGTCGGCGCCCATCTGACTCAGGCCAACGGCAGAGCTGTTGATCTCGTCAATCTCTATGGCGGGGCGCTCGGGTTGGTAGTAACCAGCACCGATCTGGCTGATCATATGATTAATGCCGTTGAGAGGCTCGGTGATGCGCTGTCCCAGCTGTTTGGCTTGGCGATGGGTGATCAGTAGTACCAGCAGGCAGATCAGGCTGAGCACACCAATGGTCCAGAATAAGGTCGAACTGATTTGATCGGTGCCCTGTGCCAACAGGTGGGCAGGGGTGGATGATGAGGATAGGGTCAGAAGCTGCCAGTTCGTGACCGGAATCGGGGTCCAGGTCAGTAGCTGGTGCTGCTCACCGAGGCTGATGTGCCCCTCAGAGCTGCTGTCGATGGCACCCAGATGGGCCAGAAACGGGTTGTCAGTACTTTTAAGGCGCTCCAGCGTGTCGATACGGTAGACATTGCCCTCGTTCTCAATGAAGACCTGGTAGTGCTTGTTGTTACTGAGTTGGAAGTTGTTGCTCTGTTTCAGGCGCAGCATTAGTTCGGGTGTAGCGATCGGGTTATAGGTCTGCTTGAGTTGGTCGGGGAGCAATTCGTCGAGGGCTTTATTGATCTCCTGAGCTTGGATTCGGCTCAATGAGAGCTGATGAAATGCGGCCTGCTGTTCCAGCGCTGTCTTGTAGCGGTCGCTCAGCTGATCGGTTGCGGTGAAATAAGCCAGCAGGAACAGGATCTCGACAAAAATTAACGGTATCAAGGTACTGCCGACATACGAGCGCCATAGAAGCTTTTCAATCGGTGGGCGTTTTCGAGGCGAATGGGTGGGCATGCTCCGTGGCTCTCCGGGTTACATTGTTAGGTTTTTTGATCTGTTCAGGCTCCTAGTATAAAAGAGCTATTCGATTGAAAAACTGTAACTTTTAGTTTTTCCCCAATGCGGGGTATAGCTCTGTTCATGAACTTGATAGTTGCCATCATCTGCTCCTAGCAATACCAGGCTGGAACGCGTGCCGTAATCCTTGCTTTCGATGAAGCGCGCGCCGAGTCGACGCTCCCACTCCAGTCCGATACCGGTATCGGGCAGCAGCGGGTCTGCGGGGATATCGCGCTGCTGCAGGAGTTCGAGCAAGGCTTCGGCGGAGGTGTTTTGAGCGTCGATCAGTCGCTGTAATGCGCGAGTTCCGGTCGTTACCTTGGGCCAGGGTGTGTCGAGCGCAGCGTTGCTGAGGCCGTAAACCCCAGGTGCTAATGCCCGTGATTGCTGTTGGTTGCGGTTGGAGCCGAAATAGAGTCCGTGGCGGTCACCGAGCAGTAGGTTGTAACCGGTGTACTGCCCGGCCTGAGGCTGAAGCGTATCGAGGTAGTCCAGAGGAGGTTGGTCAGAAAGCAGGAAATCCAGCGGTAATTGGCCGCGTGACTTTAGCCGGCCACGGCTCTGGTTAAAGCCTTCGCGAACATTGGTGACGGCCGCAAAGCGCCCCGAGCGGGTGCAGCCGAGCCAGGTGCCACCTTGTTCAAGGTCTTGTCCTGCCAATAATTTTGGAAATTCTGGCCAGAAATCGAGGCGCCGGCTCGGACGGTTATAGAACTCATCCCGATTGGCCGCGACGATAAGTGGGTAGCGTGGGTCAATTTCTGTCTCTTATACACATCT
>SDWN01000004.1 GCA_004195305.1 Neptunomonas sp.
TCGGCAGGATAGCCGATTTACACAGCAATAGCTGCCTGTAGGGCAAGCTGCAGGGACGCCGCTTGTGATAAATCGGCAGGATAGCCGATTTACACAGCAATAGCTGCCTGTAGGGCAAGCTGCAGGGACGCCGCTTGTGAATAGTGGTTCTATTTGACAAAAATGAGCGGGGAATCTGGCCGAAATGCGAATTTTGCAGTAGCCCTGTTTGTTCTCGGTCAGCCTCCCAGCCATAAAAACTCGATAATGGCCTGTTTTTACACTATTTTAACCCTCATGACTGTAACGCCGGAGCGTTCCGTTCGTCTTCTGTGCTCGACCTTTACATCCTCCCCCTATCGCCAATAGAAGCTACTTATCTATGTCTCTAAAAAAACTCTTACTGCTCGCCGCGCTTGCTGTGCTGGGATCCCTGTTTTTTTTGCTTGACCTGCACCAGCTACTCAGCCTGGACACGCTCAAGCAAAATCAAGTTGATTTCCAGCAATCATTTCAGCGAAGCCCATTACTGACGGGTGGCGGCTTCTTTATCCTCTACATCCTGATCACGGCATTATCGCTGCCAGGCGCTGCGGTCATGACCCTGGCGGCAGGTGCGCTGTTCGGTTTCAGCTGGGGGCTGATACTGGTCTCTTTTGCCAGTTCGATTGGCGCAACCCTGGCGTTCCTGGTCTCGCGCTATCTATTCCGGGGCATGCTGGAACAGCGCTTCGGCAAGCAACTACAATCGATCAACGCCGGCATCGAGCGTGATGGGGCTTTTTACCTGTTCACCCTGCGCTTGGTACCGCTGTTTCCGTTCTTCGTCATCAACCTAGTCATGGGGCTAACGCATCTGCGCACCCTCACCTTCTACTGGATCAGCCAGATCGGCATGCTGGTAGGTACGATGGTGTTTGTTAACGCAGGCACCCAGCTGGGACAGATAGAGACTCTATCGGGGATCCTATCTCCCGGGCTGATCATCTCTTTCTGCCTATTAGGGATATTCCCGTTACTGGCTAAAAAAATAGTCGAGCTGTTCCGTAGCCGTCAGGTCTACCGCGGCATCGACAAACCCCATCGGTTTGATACCAATCTGGTGGTTATAGGCGCAGGGGCTGCAGGCCTGGTCAGCGCCTATATCGCGGCCGCAACCAAAGCCAAGGTGAGCCTGATTGAAAAGCATCGGATGGGCGGCGACTGCCTCAACACCGGCTGCGTGCCCTCCAAGGCGCTGCTGCGCTCAGCCAAATTTATCGCCGAAGCACGTAAAGCGAAGCAGCTGGGCATCGAACATGTCGAACTCCGCTTTGATTTTGCCGAAATCATGGAGCGCGTGCAGCGGGTGATCAAAACCGTTGAACCGCATGATTCGATCGAGCGTTACACCAGCCTGGGGGTTGATTGCATCCAGGGGGAGGCCCGCATCTTGTCACCCTATCGGGTCGAAGTGGCAGGCAAGATCATCACCACCCGTAATATCGTCGTCGCCACCGGGGCTCGCCCTGCAATACCGCCGATCCCCAACATCGAAGCGATGGCGCCGCTGACCTCCGACACCCTGTGGTCGATACGAGAACAGCCCAAACGGCTGCTGGTGTTGGGCGGCGGGCCGATCGGTTGTGAGCTGACTCAGGCGTTTCAGCGCCTCGGCACGCAAGTCATCCAGGTGCTACGAGGACCGCGACTGCTGCCTAAAGAGGACGCCGACGTTGCCGAGTATGTGCAGCAGAAATTTATCGCCGAAGGGGTCGACCTTCGCCTCAAACACAAGATGCTCGAGTTCGTAACTGTCGGGGGAGAAAAACGACTGCACTGCGAATTCGAGGGGGAGCGTGTCGAGATCGGCTTTGACCAGTTGCTGGTCGCCACCGGACGCAAAGCCAATGTCAGCGGATTCGGGTTAGAGCAGCTCGCGATTCCGCTGACCGGCGATGGTCGCATTGAGGTTAACGAGTTCCTACAAACTCGCTTTCCCAACATCTATGCGTGCGGCGATGTCTGCAGCCCCTATCAATTCACCCACAGCGCGGCCCATCAAGCCTGGTATGCGGTGGTTAATGCCTTACTGGGAGGTCTGAAGCGATTCAAGGTTGATTATTCCTTGATTCCTGCGGCCACCTTCACCGACCCGGAACTGGCCAGGGTCGGTCTTAACGAGCAGGAAGCCAAGGCCCAGGGAATCCCCTACGAGACCACCCATTTCGACCTCAAAGAACTCGATCGCGCCATCGCCGATGAAAATGCTTCCGGATTGGTCAAGGTGCTCACCGTACCCGGCAAAGACAGGATACTTGGCGCCACCATTGTCGGCCCACTTGCCGGTGAACTGATCAGCGAGTTCACCCTGTCGATGCGCCACGGGCTGGGTTTGAATAAGATCCTCGGTACGATTCACATCTATCCGACCCTGAGCGAGGCGAACAAATACGCAGCGGGAGAGTGGAAGCGTGCCCATATCCCGCATCGGCTTCTAGGCTATGTCGAACGCTACCACCGCTGGCGCCGAGGCTCTTAACCTGATGGACAAAACAGGCTACACGACTATTTCCCCATCGCCCCTAAAACCTAACACTACTGTATTAAATCGCTAGTTTTCAGCAATTTGTATCGTATTTCAATCAATATAAACGCATCCTATTAACCCACTGGGCTAATAGGATATAGACAAGTCTGGCCAATAAACCCTCGCTTACAAGACCAGCGCTTAGCCCGTACCACCGTCAGACTCAATCGCATCCGCTAACGCAAAAAAGTGACCGCAGCTATAAATGCCAAATTGAGCCTTACCCTCAACCTGATGCTCAGCGGCCAGCTCAACCAGCTGATAAAACACCGACCGCGCCAGCAGCCCATCGAGGCGGTCGCGAACGCGCACATAGGGTGAAGGCTCCTCCGTGATGGGGTCACTCACCAGCCACAGAGGATGGGCCGCATCGACACAGACACTGTCACCCAGGCTGGTCTGCAACTGGAGCTGCTGCTCAGGCCCAGGATCAACCAGATCCAGCTGGGTGATCAGAAAAGGGACATCCTCAACTTTGATCCGCCATTTTTCGACCGGCGTTAGCACAAAATAGTCGTCACCATCTTTACGCAAAATCGACCCGAATAACTTAGCCAGCGCCTCACGCTCAAACCGGGCACCCTCATGAAACCACTCCCCCTGGCGATTAACAAAGAGATCAATATCGCCACTAAGCACCGGATCCCAGCTCATTACCGGAGGAAGGGACCGAGTTTGACGCGGGTCTAGCTGCTGCGCGATGGCGCCAAGATCAACTTTCATCAGAACCCCCTGGCCCACTCAGGCCGCAGACCCGTTGCATTCGGGTCCGCTATCGCAGACCGCACCTGGGCTAATAAACGCGCCTTATCCCGCCCCAGCACGCCTTTCAACACCAGGTAGTTCGATGCATGATCACTGCGGAAGATGGTTTTATCCAGATGCAGATTATCAACAAATAGCTCCATCTCCGCAAACAACTCAAGCTGATTCAAAGGCTGATATGCCCCGGCAAAGCCCTGCTGAAACCGCGCCTCCCCCTGAGGCAGAGAGAGCACCAGTGTTGATAGATATTGCGGCTGAGCCGCTGACACCAACCGCGCAGAATTAACCGCATGCTGAGTACTGAGCAAACGCCCACCGAGCCCGTTCAACACCATCACCGAGACACTGATACCCGCAGCTTTGAGCTTGTTCAGAGCCTCAAGGGTTGATTGGTAGGTCTCCCCTTTGCAGACTTTCTCCAGCACCTCATCGTCACCGGATTCGACCCCAACATAGACCAGCTGCAATCCCGCGTCACGAAGCTGAACGAGCTGATCGACCGTTTTATTTTTTAGATTCCGCGGCAGGCAGTATGCAGAAACACGCCGAACCGAACTAAGATGGGTACGGATGCAACCGAGCACATGAAGCAACCGACGTATCGATAAGGCCATTGCGTCGCCATCGGCTAAAAACACCCGGTCAACCGAAGGGATACGACGGGAGACGCTAACAATCTCGGCAGAAACATCCTGCTCTGACTTGGCGCTGAACTTTTTCTGCGGCGCGCGGTACATCGAGCAGAAGGTGCATTGATTGTAGCTACAGCCGTTGGTGATTTGCAGGATTAGCGAGCGCGCCTCGCTGGGAGGCCGGTACAGTGGTTCAATATAATTCACAATATTCATACCCCGGATCTTAAATCAGACGACCCATTAAACCATTACCCAGCAAGTCGATCACTTCGCCGAGCACAGAAAGCAAAGCCGCTCCTTACCGAGCCTCGCCACAAGCACCTCAAGACAACAAAAGCGTGCAGACGTGCTCCAACTTCAAATCAGGATCAATTCAGATTGCGCCAAACAAGCGTTCAAAATTAGCACTTGTCGTCTTTGCCACCTGGTCCAGACTCAGCTCTTTGATTGTGGCCACAGCTTCAGCCACATCACGGACATAACAGGGCTCATTGGAGTGACCCCGGTGTGGAACCGGAGT
>SDWN01000245.1 GCA_004195305.1 Neptunomonas sp.
TCGTCAGGGCAGTCTGGCCTCTGGGTGATTCTGGCTAGCAACCCAACAGATAGTGCCAACAACTAATCGGGACATAGCCCTTTTTTGGGGGCTATCATTAGCAATTGTTGGCTGATGGCCGAGACGAACAGTTAACGACGCCTGTTACTGGCCGAAGGCCACCAGCAGGCATCAGGTTAACGGCCTCAGAGGCGGATCAGTCCTCCCCGCTATTGCGCGCCAACTGCTTGCGCAGGGTTGGCGGCAGGCCACGTAACGTCAACGTGTCGCTGGCGGCATCGTATAGTACCTGCTCGCCAAGCAGTGCTTCTGAAAAACTCAGACTCAACCCTTTCATGGATCCGCTGTAGCGAACAAAACGTTGCAGGCCGCGTTTGTCGGCGTGAATTTCACCGGCCAGCGCGGCGCCCTGCTCACTGCTCTGCTCGCCAACATAGTTGTAAAACTTATCCGGATCGGCAGTATCGATGACACCTGAGAGCTGTTTTATCTGGACCTGCTCACCACAATCGACTCGCTCCTGACAATATTCGTAGGCGCGCTGCTTGGTCTCCGATGCCTCTTTGACCGGTAGTTTCTGGGTATCGCAATAGTTGTTAAACACCTTTAGCAGGGTTTGGGTCTGCTCTTTGGAGTCCATCTCCTCGGTCGCACCGAGGCAATTACGGAAGGCGCTGTTGATCCCCTTTCCGGTCCGGGAGCGCACCAGTGACATATATTGCTCAGTGCCATCACGCTGCCACATATCCAATTCGATACGCGCACCCAGCTGCACCTTGCCGACATCCAGATGCTGCGAATCGCTCAACTCCAGCTGTTCATCGATAACCAGCGCAGGGCTGCTGCTCAACAACAGGATCAACAGCTGCTCGGCATCCAGGACCTGCATTTTGGCCACCAACAGATAACCATCGACGGCCTCCTCCTGTTGATCCAGTTCGGCCTTAAAGCGCTCCGCCAGTTGACGGCTGAGTTGAGCAAAATCGACCTCATCGTGGACACAAGCCTTTAACCAGCGGCTAAACGGATAGCTGTCCTGGTCCGCTTCGAAGCTACCGTAGATTTTTCCGGAACGGTTGTTATAACTGGCGCTGAGTTTTCCGATCAGGGTTTCAACCGAAGGGGTAATCGGCAACAACGTCAGCCTTGGTGACAACTGCACCGGCTCCCCTTCACCCTTGTTGATGTAATGCACAATCGCCTGAGTTACCGCCATAGTCGTACCTGAGTCGCATGATTTAACACATAGGGCATTATGCCAGAGATAGGCGTCAGGCGAGAGACCGGGAGTCTTTTTATGAACGTAAAACGCGTGCACCGGGCAGATCTAAACCGTACTTAGATCCGCCACCGGCTTATGCCTGTTGTTAAATGAGTGTTGAATGGTGTTGAATTATGGTTGAGGCGGAAACTGCTCCAGCGCCTTGAGTACCGCCTTATCCAGCTGACCTACCGGGTCCCTCTCGTCGACAACGCCCTGCACTGTTGCCTGCCAGATCAGTTGCTTGGTCTCTGCATCTACAAAATCAATCACCAGCGAGCCCTTCTTGTAATCCACGGTGACAGTTTCAGAACTGCGGGTTACGTTGTTACGCCGCTCAGGCGGATAGCGCCACTTATCTACCGCTGTGTCCAAAGGAAGGGGATAATCGTACAGTGAGTAACGGCTTCGCCCACCCCAATAATGGACATTTTCAATCGTACGTTCGGCCGATTTCTGCTCCTGGGTGGCATAAAAACTGATCAGGAAATCCGCCTGCTGGGGATCCCGAACGACCCCTTTACTTTGCAGTTCTCGCTCAAGTGAAAATTTAAGCTGCTGCTCCAGCAACGTCTTCTCAATCGTCTTATCAGTTTTCTCCTGCAACCAATCAAAACGCTGATAGCTGGAAAAATCCGCATACGGGTCTGCCTGGGTATTGACCGAAAACGGCTGGCAACCCGAAACAAACAATAACAAACTAAACATAGCCACTAAACGGCGCATAACCTTTCCCTCTGTTAATAAACGCATACTTACAATATTAGACGTTAGAGCTATTTTTTTCGTCCCCCCGATTCTGAATGGTGGAAATCATTCTACGGGTCGCCGGGCTGGTTGATATCCACCCTTACCCACCCCTGTCCCAGCGGTTTGTGACCCCCTTGCACTCGGGATGCACCAGCCTATCGGACTCATCAGGCGCTGACAATAGTGACAACACCGAGTATAAAGAGCACTCCCAGACTGCGGACCCAATCCGGATATTTCACAAAGGCGCTAAAAACAGACCTGTAACACCAATGTATACTCAACCTATGCCTCATATTAGAAAGTTACACTTTGTCACCCGTCACGCTGATCGATTTTCTAAATCCTCTGTCGTTGCATTTGACCCGATCTCCCTTACGCCTTGGAACCACCAAGGCCCTGCGGGAGATAGCGCCAACGGCTTAGTCAGCGAATCCAGAAATTTCGATCCCTTCATGAAATATCCGGGCTAAACCGATGCCAAATAAAGATACTTACCAGCCTCTCGATCGCTATCGACAGCTGGCCGAAAAATCGCCTGACTTTATCTCGCGCCACAAACCTGGCAACCTGATATTCATCGATGTTAATCCGGCGGTAGAAAAGATCCTCGGCTACCGCAGTGACGAGATCATCGGCCGCTCCGCCAACGAACTGTTCCACCCTGATGATCTGGGTTCGTGGAAGAATGGCACCAGCAATGTAACCTACAGCGAAGGCGTCTATACCAGCACCTACCGGCTGCGGCATAAAAATGGTGATTACATCTGGCTGGAAACGACCAGCCGCACTATTCGTGACCCTAAAACCGGTAAATTAGAAGAGATCATCTGCGTTTCCAGGGATGTCTCCGAGCGTGTACAGGCCGACGATAACCTGACCCGGCTGGCACGCGTGGTTGAGGCCAGCTCGGACCTGGTGCTGTTCTGCAATGCCAACTATCAGGTGAACTACCTCAATGAATCGGCGATCAGAACCCTCAATATCGACAAGGCGCGCTTTCCAACCCTGCATCTTGATGAGCTGTTATCCAAGCATAACTACGCCCTGCTTCAGCGCGATATTTTACCCCTGGTATTAAAAACCGGCGACTGGCGCGGCGAACTGGCACTGGAACCCGAATCGATACAGCAGCGGATGGCGATCGTGCAACAGATCATCGTCCATCGTGACGAAGAAGGTAAGCTGACTTATTTCACCATCATCGGCCGCGACATCACCGAACAGCGCAAGGCGGAAGCCGAGGCGATGCAATATCAATTGGAGATGGCGCATATATCCCGCTTGATGTCGCTGGGAGAGATGGCCTCGGGGCTGGCTCACGAGATCAATCAACCTCTGGGGGCGATACTTAACTACAGTCAGGGCACCCTGAGGCGCATTGAGGAGGGCGGCATCAGCAATCTGGGGGGCGTTACCAAGGCGTTGCAGCTAATATCACGCCAGGCCCACCGCGCCGCCGATATTATCCGCAGGCTGCGCAGTTTCGTGAAAAAAACCGAGTACCAGCGGATGGATTTCTCGATCAACAGTGTGTGCGAAGAGATCGCGCAATTTATGGAACAGGAAGCGCGTAATGCCGGCATTCAATTCCTGTTCCGCCTGGATGCTAGCGAGCCGATCATCCTCGCCGACAAGGTACAGATCGAACAGGTGGTGCTGAACCTGATCAGAAACAGCATCGAGGCCTATAGCAGCACTCCCAACCAAACGGATAAATTGATTACAATAACGACTTTGCAGACGCCAGAAAATTTACAGGTGCGTATCAGCGACTGCGCCAGCGGGATTACTCAGGGTCAGATGAATAACCTTTTCGAACCTTTTTTCACCTCTAAAGAGACCGGCCTGGGGATGGGACTATCGATTTCACGCACCATCATTGAAGCCCACGGCGGCAGTTTGCGGGCCGAATCTGATGGCAGCAGCGGCAGCACGTTCACCATAAACATACCTCGGCAAGGCACCCCGTTATGAGCAAACCGAGCACTCCCCTGAACGTATTTATCGTTGACGACGATGATGCTTTTCGCGATTCCCTGTCCTGGTTACTCGAATCCACCCCCTTCAACATCCTTACCTTTGCTTCCGGAGAAGCCTTTCTTGAGAACTATAACGGTGACCCTGGTTGCCTGTTACTGGACATCCGCATGCCCGGCATCAGCGGCCTGGGCCTGCAGCAGGAGCTGATCCGCCGGGAGATTAAAATCCCTACCCTGATTCTGACCGGTCATGGTGACATCCCGGTGGCGGTGAGCGCGATCAAACACGGTGCTTTGAATTTCATCGAAAAACCATTTGACGACCAGGTACTGCTCGAGCAGATCGACAAAGCGATGGTTTATGCCACACAGTGGCACCAAGATCAGAAACGCCAAAACCAGCTCGGGGAACGCTGGAACACGCTCAGCAAACGGGAAAAACAGGTGATGCAACTGGTGGTGTCCGGAC
>SDWN01000247.1 GCA_004195305.1 Neptunomonas sp.
GCCTGAGGTTAGGGAGCCTGCGAATAAGGCCAGTGCGATCTCTGCGGGAGCTATAGAGGCAGCCCTTCGCAGAGGGGCAAGGGACTTGTTCGCAGGTTCCCTTGTCTGTAGTTCTATCTGTAGTTCTACCTAAAGTTCTATCAATGGAAATCGCTAGTCGGACGGTTAACCGACTCGCATGCCGGGTTTAGCGCCGTCTTGAGGCTCTAAGATCCATAGCTCTTTGCCGCCCGGGCCCGCCGCCAGAACCATCCCTTCGGATAAACCGAATTTCATCTGCCGCGGTGCCAGATTGGCGACCATTACGGTGAGCTTGCCTTCCAGCTGTTCCGGTGTGTATGCCGATTTTATCCCTGCGAACACATTGCGTGACTCTCCGCCTAGGTCCAGCGTCAATCGCAGTAATTTCTTAGCCCCTTCTACAGGCTCCGCCTTGGCGATGCGGACGATGCGCAGATCCAGTTTGGCAAAGTCGGAAAATTCAATTTGAGCGGCGATCGGTTCGTTGTTCAGTGGGCTGTCTATTGGTTGCTGCTCTGCGCTCTGGGGTTCGCTGCTGATGGCTTCTTTAGAGGCTGCACTCATGGCGTCGATTTTATCCTGTTCGACCCGGGTCATTAGCGGCTTGAAGCGGTTGATCTGATGGTTCAGCAGGATCTGCTCCAGGGCAATCCAGTTTAGCTCGTTATCAAGAAAGTGTTCGGCCTTGGCGCACATCTGTGGTAGAACGGGCTTGAGGTAGATCATCAGGATGCGGAACAGGTTGATGCCAACCGAGCAGACATCCTGCACCCGTTGCTCCTGGCCCTCCTGCTTGGCCAGTGCCCAAGGCGCCTGCTGATGAATGTATTCGTTGGCCTGATCGGCAAGATGCATGATGGTCTTGATTGCTTTGCTGAATTCGCGATTCTCGTAGAGGATTGCGATATCGTCTCCGGCAGTGATGAAACTAGCCACCAGTTCGGGTTCGGAGCAGGTCGTAGACAGGTAACCGTCATATTTTTTGGTGATAAAGCCGGCGCTACGACTGGCGATGTTGACGACCTTGCCGATCAGGTCAGAATTGACCCGCAGTATAAAATCATCCAGATTAAGGTCCAGATCTTCGACCCGATTGTTGAGTTTGGCAGCAAAGTAGTAGCGCAGGTACTCGGGGTCCAGATGATCCAGGTAGGTGCGCGCCTTGATGAAGGTGCCGCGTGATTTGGACATCTTTTTGCCATTAACGGTCAGGAAGCCGTGAGCGTGTACCGCCGAAGGGGTACGGAAACCTGAACAACTGAGCATTGCTGGCCAGAACAGGGCATGAAAGTTGATGATGTCTTTGCCAATAAAGTGGTACAGCTCGGCGCTTGAGTCTGAGCGCCAGTAGTCGTCAAACTCCAGCCCCGGAGTTTTGTCGCAGAGGTTTTTGAAACTGGCCATATAGCCGATTGGCGCGTCGAGCCAGACATAGAAATACTTGCCTGTTTCGCCCGGAATCTCAAACCCGAAGTAGGGGGCGTCACGACTGATGTCCCACTCCTGTAAGCCACTGTCGAGCCACTCGGCCAGTTTATTGGTGATCTCCTCCTGCAGGGTGCCGCTGCGGGTCCATTGTTGCAGCATCTCGGTAAAGTCGGGAAGCTTGAAGAAGAAGTGCACCGAGTCTTTGTCGACCGGCGTGGCCCCGGAGATGGCCGAGCGAGGATTGATCAGCTCGGAGGGGCTGTAGGTAGCGCCGCAGGCTTCGCAGTTATCACCATACTGATCGTCAGTCTTGCATTTAGGGCAGGTGCCTTTGATAAAACGATCGGCGAGGAAGATGTTTTTCTCTGGATCGAAGGCCTGGGTGATGGTGCGGCTGGAGATATGTCCGGCATCTTTGCAGCGGTTGTAGATCAGGCTGGAAAACTCCCGGTTCTCTTCAGAATGGGTCGAATGATAGTTGTCGAAGCCAATCAAAAAGTCGCTGAAATCTGCCTGGTGTTCGGCGCTTACCTGGGCGATAAGCTGCTCTGGGGTGACCCCTTGCTGTTCGGCCTTGAGCATGATGGCGGTGCCATGGGCATCGTCGGCACAGACGTAGGTGCAGTGCTGGCCACGACTCTTCTGGAACCGCACCCAGATATCGGTTTGAATATATTCCAGCAGGTGGCCCAGATGGATGGATCCGTTGGCATAGGGAAGGGCGCTGGTGACCAGGATCTTACGTGGTGAAGTCGGCATAGTACTTGATTTTCCAGTGACGATAGCTCAAACAGGTGAATCTTGGGTGAGTCGCCCTGCAGGCCTGCGGCGCTCCCCATCCGGTCGGCGAATTGTATACTGTTCGTGGCTAGTTACAAAACGCTAGCCGTTACGCTAGGCTCGACACGGCAATATTGCATTTAGCGCTGTGTTACGGATGAGTAATATCCGGAGTTTACCGGCTTCGGCCGATTGATGGAGGGTGTTATGTCACTGGATAACCAGGATCAGCTGGCAAGCGCCAAGAAACGGGTACTGATCGTCGACGACGATCGCAATGTCCTGGATGGTTATCGGCGCCTGTTTCGAAGCCAGCGTGATGTCTGGGACGTCACTTTCAGTAACTCTGGGGAGGCTGCGCTGGAGCTGCTGCGAACCCAGCCCTTTGATGTATTGGTCACCGATATGCAGATGCCGGGTATGAGCGGTGTTGAGCTTATGGCGCAGGCGGTCGAGGTGGCACCCGGAGTCGCGCGATTAGTACTGACGGGCTATGCCAGTATGAATTCATCGGTCGTGGCATTCGATCTGGCTCATCAGTTGCTTAATAAACCCTGCGATGTAGAGACCTTGCGCGAGGCGATCGACCACAGTTGTCATATTCAGTCGATGATCAGCAACGACCGGGTCAAGCAGGCGATTGGCCGGGTCGGTCGACTGCCCTCACCCTCCACGCTGTACCATGAGCTGAGTCGGGCGCTGCAAAAAGAGAGCACCGATGCTGCAGTGATTACCCGCCTTATCGAGCAGGATATGGCGATTGCGGCCAAGTTGCTGCAGCTGGTGAATTCATCTGTGTTTGGCTTGCGCCGTCGCATCACCAGTCTGGAGCAGGCCGTCAGTCTGCTCGGTGTGCGGCAGATACGAGACATGGTGCTGGCCACGCATGTGTTTGAATCGTTCCCTCAAACAAAAGTGGGTAAAGGACTTAATCTTGAGCGATTGAGGGGGCATTCAGTCGCGGTGGGCAAGCTGGCGCGGACGATCATGCTGGAGGAGGGGGAGGCTCGAGAACATGCTGATCAAGCCTTTATCGGAGGTCTGCTGCACAGCTTCGGGATGCTGGTGCTGGCAGCTAATGGCTTTGAAAAATACAACAAGGCGGTGGATTACTGTCGCCGCAAGAAGCGAACCTTGTCTGAGGTTGAAAAAGTGCTGTTTGGTGTTACCCATGCTGAGGCGGGTGCTTATATTTTGGGTTTATGGAAAATTCCGCCGGTGGTGGTCGAAGCGGTGCTGATGCATGAGCGTCCGGGTGCGTCATCGATCATTAGCTGGAGTCCTCTGGGTGCCGTCCATGTTGCCGATGCGCTGCTGCACGAGTATGAAAACGGCGGTGCGCCCTACTCGGGAGGGGCGATCGATCTAACCTATCTTGACCAGCTTGGCTTGACTCCGCGGCTGGAGGTATGGCGGCTGCTGACCCAAGCTCAGCTGGCGAGTAGCGCTCAAGAGGGTGATTGATATGGCCGGTTCTGGGTCTGATACGCTGCTTGATATTACCCCGGTGGATTAATAGGGGACGCAAGGAAACCAAGCAGTTCCACGCAACTGCGGCAGATTTTAGGGGCGACGGGCAGATAGGCATGGAACCTATTTGACCACCAGGTTAATAGCGCAACAATTCATACTCAGTAGCGGTAGAGACTGGTAGAATGCGGGCTTTTGCCGGTCCGGTTTGTTACATGAATATAGATGCAGTCAGTCCTGAGCAGTACTCCACCCAGTTAGTCGAGAAAGCGGCTACGCTACGCACTCAATTTGATCGCTTTGCTCCGCCTGAGCTGGAGGTCTTCGCTTCCCCTGTGCAGCATTACCGTCAGCGCGCTGAATTCAGGATCTGGCACGAGGGTGATGATCTGTTTTACGCCATGTTCGCCCCAGGCAACAAACATACGCCAATTCGGATCGATAATTGTCCGATGGTATCAGAGCGCATTCATGAGGTGATGTTTGTGCTGTTAGCGCGGATTAAATCGACCCCTGAACTGTCACGACGTTTGTTTCAGGTCGATTTTCTGAGCACGCTTAGCGGTGAGCTGCTGGTCACACTGCTCTACCATCGACCGCTGCAGCAGGAGTGGGTCGATGCCGCGAGCGCATTGCAAGCGGAGCTGGATATCGACCTGATCGGTCGTAGTCGCAAGCAGAAACAGGTGTTGAGGCGCGATTGGGTGCTGGAGAAGCTGAATGTCGACGGTCGGGAGTTGAGCTATCAGCAGGTCGAA
>SDWN01000775.1 GCA_004195305.1 Neptunomonas sp.
AGCATCATGCTGGTGATCATGGCCGATCAGCTGGGTCTGTCGGTGGGCGACCTGTTTATGGGCGCGGTCTTCCCGGGCTTGATGCTGGGCGCAATGTACATTTTTTACATCGTCATGGTGGGGGTTTTCAGCCCCGAGTCGGCGCCGATCCCAGAGGATGCCAAGCGCGTCACCTGGCGCGCCTTTATCGGCCTGATGAAGGCGATGCTACCGACCCTGGCGCTGATCTTCGTGGTTTTGGGCTCGATCTTCGGCGGTATCGCCACCCCCACCGAAGCCTCCGGCGTCGGCGCCCTGGGCGCCTCACTATTGGCGCTGTACAACCGTCGGTTCAGCATTCCGGTACTCAAAGAGGTGATGCAGGGTACCTACAACACCACCGCCTATATCTTTTTGATCTTTATCGGTGCTACCTGCTTTGCGCTGGTGCTGCGCGAACTGGGCGGTGACGAGCTGATTGAGTCGTTCCTGACCGGACTGCCGTTCGGCCAGTACGGCATCATCGCCTTTATCCTGTTTATCATCTTCCTGCTCGGATTTTTCCTCGACTGGATCGAGATCACCCTGATCATCCTGCCGCTGTTGGCCCCTGTGGTGACGGCCCTGGGCTTTGATATCGACGGCCACGGGGTGGTCGATAATCCCGAGCTGGTGTGGTTCGTGATGCTGGTGGCGATGGCCCTGCAGACCTCGTTTCTGACCCCGCCGGTGGGCTTTGCGCTGTTCTATCTCAAGGGCGTCTGTCCGCCCGACATCAAGCTGTCGGACATCTACAAGGGGGTGGTCCCGTTCATCATCCTGCAGCTGATCGCGCTGGTGGCGCTGGTGATGTGGCCGCAGATCGTGGTTTGGCTACCCGCCGTGGCCTACGGCTAGCAGCACTGTTTAGCGGCGGTCAGCGCCGCTATTAATTCGGTGGGCAAATAGGTTCCATACCTACTCCTGATTACCCATGATTTTCAGCCATCATAGCGCCAAGTCATGGGCATACGAGCTTGCGAGAGTAGATCGGAGGTATCATGGCTGATGTGGGGTGAAAATAAAGTGCCATCGTAAGGCTAGCGTTATCTAGGCTTTTCGCCCATGTGTTCCCACTTAAAGTATCATCATGAACCTCGCACAATTAGTTCAATCAGCTGATTTCATGAAAATAAGGTTTCATCGTAATTAGACCGCTTAGTACTAAGCGGACATCGCAGCGACTTCCGATATCATCTACAAAGCAGTCATCGGCACTAACAAAACTACTGCAGCACATTATGAAACTTTTTCATGGAATGCTGACGGCCATGATGCCTCTCCCTATTTCTAGACGGTGCTCCCTGCTGCTACCTTTCGGGAGGTATTTATTACAGCTGTATCGACTTACAGTCATTTAATTGCAGCAATTATTTCTATTACCTTTCATTATTTTGTTTCTGGAAGCAGACATTCCACAAGATGCTCAAAAGTAACCTGTTCGCCCTCCGCTAGCTGTAGTGAATGCACTCGATTGCGTATCCGTTCATTCTGTTTCCTCCCCTACAAGGCTATTTTGGTGCTTAAAACCAGTGTTGCTGAGTGCATTTCAGAGCTACCATTTTCCGCAGGGTTTGTTCTTCAGTCAGAAAAATATCAACGACGGCAGGGTCAAACTGCTTACCTGAGAGAGCAATGATCTCTTCGCGTGCGACGTCAAAAGAGAGTGCCGATCGATACACACGATCCGACGTCATCGCGTCTAAGGTATCAATAACGGCCAGCAACCGGGCACCGAGGGGAATCAGCGTTCCTGCCAGCTTATTCGGGTAACCGCAGCCATCGAAGCGTTCTTCGTGGGCCACGACGATGGCAGCCGATGCGCTTAATTGAGGTTCCGGTATGAGAATCTCATAACCGCGTTGAGGATGGGTTTCCATCTCGGCGCGCTCCTGCGCATCGAGCGGGTCTGGTTTGAGTAGGATACGATCGGGAATCGCTATCTTGCCAATATCATGAAGCAGCGATCCGTAGTAGATCGACATAAGCTCCTTCGGTTCGTCGGTAAAATGCCGCGCTAGCGTTAATGTATGGCAGGCTACTCTCTTGGAGTGCAGTCCGGTCTCATGCTCCCGGGCATCCAGAGCGTTGACCAATACTTCGACCACGCCCTGTTCGTGTAGTTGCTGAGAATGCAGTAAGGTGTCAGCGCCCACTTGATTCAGGTGACAGCCCTCGCAGCAATACGGCTGGCCGTCCTCACTGAGGTACAGCGAGCCACTCAATGATCCACCACAAACACGACAGATGGGAGTGGCCTCGTTCGGTTTTGCTGACACGGTCTTTTCCTTTCTATCAATACCGCTTGACGCCTATTTACCCGGTGGTGCTTTATTGCAGCAGCTGGGTTCATAGCGGGCATTATCGTAAACATTCTGGTCGGTGGTCGCGTAATAGCGCTGCTTAAATCGGATCCACCAGTCATCGGCTATATCAACACCCATCGTCATCAGCACCTGCTGGATATCTTCCAGTGGTTGTGGCCGAGTCGAGGCGTCGTAGCTTATGTTCAGCACAGCACTACCCTCTTTCATCGTAATGGATGCGTCATCGACTTCGGGCAACTCATTCAGTTTCTCCATCAGCGCATCAACACAGCTATTATCGAGCCCCTCAAGCTTCAAGTGGCGGGTCATCAGATAGTTTTCGTGAATTCCGGGCTTATGGTTTGTATCCTTCATGACGGTTACTCATTGATATGGCCGACGTCCGTCACAGTCGAACGGTACGATTTAAGCCGGGGGATAAAAGCAGGTGTGTCCGCTCTGTAACGCCGATAAGTCTCGCCAAACTCCTGCTCTACGAGCTTTTCTTCGCTCAGCGCCAGACGTTTGTAAACGACGATTAAAATGGGAAACATCACCAGAGTCGGGAGCGTAGGCCACTGCAGCAGAAAGCCAACCATGATCAACATGAATGCACTGTATTGGGGATGGCGCATCCGTGCGTACCAACCGCTGGTGGCCAGCACGCTCTGCTGTTGTGCCTGGTGCAAAACACGCCATGCTGACGACAGCAAGAGGAAGCCTATCAGTATCAAGACGGTGCTTAGCATATGGAGAATATTAAAATGAGGGTTACCGTCCAGGCCTAACAACGTTTGCAATAGGTGGCCATTGTCATGCGTCAACAGGTCCAGCTGCGGGTAGTTAGTCTGCAGCCAGCCAGACATCAGATAGATGGTCAGCGGGAAGCCATACATCTCGGTAAACAGAGCGACCACAAAGGCGGAGAAGGCTCCCAGGCTGCGCCAATCAGTGGTTGTTTTGGGTTTGATGAAACTGAAGGCAAAAAAGATGAAGATAGCCGAGTTAAGCGCCACCAACGTCCATAAGCCGTAGCCGTTAGCGCTATCCATGAGGTCTCCCTCCTTCGTTGTCATCGCGCAAAGCGTCTTTACGCCCCTGCTCGTAGCCTTCTTTGAAGGTCACTTCTTTATCCGACTGGGTAGCTTGCGGCTCCGCATTGTCCGCAGCGCCATGTTTATGGCCATGTCCGCCATGCATAAAGACATGCATCAGCGGGCAGAGCAGCAGAATCAGGAGGGGCAAATACTCAAACAGATGCTGCCTGTGTTCCATCAACAGGAAGTAGCTGACAAAGCCGATCAAACTGATGGCTGCCAGTCCTTTACTGCTTAGCCAGAACGAATTAGCGGTTGATTTAGCCATTGTATGACTCCTTTTTTCATACTTACTTGACCTCCAGCGTGCCGCGATACATCTGCATGGGGCAGCTAAAGCTGTATTGACCCGGTGCTGCAGGGGTAATAACGATCTCTTTGGCCTCGCCGAGTGGCAGCTCGACACTGATATCCAGCTCATCGAAGATGACCGTGGCGGCGCAAGCTGACGGATCTTGGCGTAAAAAACGCAGCCTTGTCGGCTGGTTAGCCGGTACTTGGATACGGTCTGGGCTGTACACCCCGTTTGCTACCGTGATCTGTACCGCTCCTGCCTCGGGCTGTGCTGCTAAACCCGGCCGATAGAGCCAGAACCACCAGACGATTGCCGCCATCAGCAGCAGCCCAGAAAGGTTGACGAGTAGCGTGGTCATAATTGCACCTCTCTCTTTATTGCGACGGTCTCACGACGACTGGCTTGAAAAAAACGCAGACGGTTGGCGTTGCTAACCACTGTCACCGATGACAGCGACATCGCCACACCGGCAATCACCGGGTTAAGCAGCAGCCCGGTCACCGGGAACAGCACGCCGGCTGCGATCGGAATTCCCAGGGAGTTGTAAGCGAACGCCCCCCACAGGTTCTGCTTGATATTTTTCAGGGTGGCCCGGCTCAGTTCGATGGCGTCGGCGATGCCGTGCAAGGAGCCACGCATCAGGGTAATGTCGGCACTCTCGATCGCCACATCAGTGCCCGAGCCGATGGCAAAGCCCACATCGGCTTGGGACAGGGCGGGCG
>SDWN01000779.1 GCA_004195305.1 Neptunomonas sp.
CAGAAAGCGTTGGCGATACCAAGATCACCCCTAGCCTGTTTGGCGTGCTGGCTGTCATCAATGCCAACCCAGGCCTTAAACAGACAGAGCTGGCCAAGGCGGTCCGCCTGGATCGATCCACGGTGGTTTCGACAATCGACACCCTGGAGCGCCGCGGGTTGGTACAGCGTAAGCGAGTAGCGGGAGACCGACGCACCAACGCGCTGGTGTTGACGGACGCTGGGCGCAGGCTTTTAGAGCAGCTAGAGCCCCAGATCGCAGCACACGAGCAGCGTCTGAGCGCACAACTGACCCAAGCGCAACGGCACACCCTGATTGAGCTACTGACCAAAATATTTCCTCAGAGCCGCTAAGCAACCCGTTCTGGTGTAAAATCCCCGCTACAGCCCTATTCCGTTAAGGATAATACCCGCAATGGCAACAATCACTCTCAAAGGCGAAACCGTTAACACTCTCGGCGAGTTACCCAGGGTCGGCGATCACGCACCCGATTTCGTTCTGGTTAATAGTCAGCTGACGGATATCGGCCTGAACCATTTTAGCGGCAAACGCAAACTACTCAACATTGTTCCTAGCCTGGACACCCCGCTCTGCGCCGAATCTGCGCGTATGTTCAACTACCGCGCCGGGCTGCTGGATAATGTCGCGGTACTGGTGATCTCGGCCGATCTGCCCTTCGCGCAGCAGCGCTTTTGCACCGTCGAAGGGCTCGATCAAGTAACCACACTGTCGATGCTGCGCAATAAGGATTTTGGCCGTGATTACGGCGTGCTGATCACCTCAGGTGCGTTGGCGGGCTTGACCGCTCGTGCTGTGATTGTGCTCGATGAGCAGGATCGAGTCGTTTTCTCCCAACTTGTCCCGGAGATTACCGCTGAGCCAAGCTATGATTTGGCCATTGCCGCACTAAACAATAGCTGAGACCCGACTATGACGCCTCGTACCAACCTGCTTAGCATGACCTCCGAAGGCGGTGGTGAAGTCTTCATCACCCGCCATCTGGTCCGTTTTGGCGATGTTGATCCGGCGGGGATCGCCTATTTCCCCCGGATTCACAACTATATTCACGAGTCCTTTGAAAACCTGTGGGAAGAGTACATCGGCGCGCGCTATTACCACGTGATACAGAATGAGCGGGTTGCCTTTCCGATGGCGCATTCCGATGTGGATTTTAAACATCCCCTGCAGTTCGGCGACCGACCGATGGTCAAGGTCACCTGCTTCAAGCTCGGCAGAGCCTCTCTGGGTCTGCGCTATATCTTTGAGGTCAACGGCATCGTCTGTGTCGATGCGCGTACCACCACGGTCTGTATCAATGCCGACACCTTTAAAAGCATGGAGATACCCGCAGCCTACCGGGTCTATTTTCAGCGAATTATGGCACCACTGGAGACACCGACTGCAGCAACTGGTGGCGAATAAGGCCAACAGATAAATCGGCCAAACAGCGGCCTGTGCCGCTATAAACCAGCGTGATGAGAGTCGAGGAATCTGCCCTTTAGGTTAATAGCTAGCTCTTGAATCGCCGCAACATCCACGTAAGATGATGATCTTGGGCAATATCACGACTCAGGGACGTATTTTTTGCGCCTGCCCGCCTAACCCGGATATTTCATGAAGGGATCGAGGTTTCTGGGCACGCTGGCTAAGTGCAACGGCAGAGGGTTCAGAAAATCGATCAGCATTGTCGGTGACAAAGTGTGACTTTCTAATATAACCATAGGTTTAGTAAACATCAGTGTTACAGGTCTGTCTTTAGCGCCTTTGTGAAAAATCCGGGCTAAGACCCGCCAAGCACGCATCACCGAGGACAAGGAATATGCACTACTCGTGTGGCATCTGTGATTATATCTACGATCCCTGCGTTGGCGATCCAGAAGAGGGAGTTGCTACAGGAACACAATGGAAGGATATTGCCGATAACTGGGTCTGCCCCGAATGCGGTGCACCCAAGTCACTGTTCGCTCCCGTATAAATGCAAGGTGCGTGAGGCCAGAGATGAAGACGACCAAAAACGTTGTTACTCTCAGCCCTGACAAGCTCACTGAGGGGATGTATGTGTTACTTCCCTCGGGCTGGCTCGACCATCCGTTCCTGCTCAACCAATTTCTAATCAAGTCGCCCGGCCAGCTTGAAAAGCTCCAGAAATGCGATTTAAAACAGGTCCATGTCGATCTTGACCAAAGCCAACTGTCGACCGACTTGCCAAGCCCCTCGAAACCCACCGATCGGACGCATCCGCTCGACCCTAGAGAGAGCACAGATCTTCCAGACTGGAATCCTGACTCCCTGGTCCCCGACCAGCTGCTCGCGGCCTTGCACGATAGCAAGATGAAACCAGAAGCTCGCGCCAAGGCTGTTTACGACCACTCTCGTGAACTGATGAAGCGACTGCTGGACAGCCCCACCGCGGAGAACCTGAAAGCCTCAAAGAAAGTGATCGGGTCGATTACTGACCTGATCCTCAGTGATGATCAAACCGCCTCCAACATGATGCGCATCACCAGCCATGACTTCTACACCTACACCCATTCGATCAATGTCGGGGTCACCAGCATCATGCTCGCAAAAGCCTTATTCAGGAACTCGGACGCGCATGACATGCATGAGCTGGGTGCCGGTTTTTTCCTCCACGACATCGGCAAAGTTAATATTCGGGCCGGTATCATCAACAAACCCGGCAAGCTAACCGATGACGAGATGCGGCATATGCGCAGCCACCCCTACAAGGGTTACAAGATGCTTGAGAAGAGCGGTCAGCTAAGTGAAGAGAGCCGCATTATCATCTTGCAACACCATGAGCGTGCCGATGGCACGGGCTACCCCAAACAACTGCATAACCGCGAAATTCACATCTATGGCAAGATCTGCTGCATTGCTGACGTCTTCGATGCACTGACGAGTGAGCGTTCGTATAAAAAAGCGCTGACACTGTTCGAGGCCCTTATGCTGATGAAAGAACAAATGGCGGATCATTTCGATAAGAAGATGTTTGCCGATTTCGTCAACCTGATGCACTAAGAAAACCCTATAGGAGTTAACCCCTGCCTCCCTTATACTCGTGCTAATCTCGTTCACACAGCCAACCCTGCAGGAGTGCCATGAAAAAGCTCAAGCATGAGAAAGAGTTACTCAAAGAAGCCATTCGCGTCGGCGGCGTCTACCTCAACCAACGTGGTGCGGGCGAATTTGAGGCTAACGACAGTTCCGACCTTAAGATCACCGCTATCTACAAGCTGCTCGTGCACGATAAGCTGGTCCAGCCACTGGCCAAAGATCAGGTTGATCTGCCCAATATGCGCCATAAGCTGGCGTTGTGGATCTCCCGCAACCTGCCCGCTGATCACCCCCTGCTACAGCCCTGATACCGGACCAGGGCGTCTCATCTCACCGAAAAGGAACAGCGCCATGCCCACCTTGGTGATCGGCAATAAAAACTACTCCTCCTGGTCATTGCGCCCCTGGTTGGTGCTGAAGCACCTGGGAATCGGTTTTGATGAGATCCAATTGGAACTCGACACCCCCACGTTCAAACAGCAGATCGGCCTGTATTCAGAGGCAGGGCGGGTACCGGTCTTAGTCGTCGACAAGCTAAAAATATGGGACTCGCTGGCAATCTGCGAATACCTGGCCGAAGTGCATCCGCACCTGTGGCCGGATGATCGCAATGCACGCGCCCTGGCTCGGGCTATCACCTGTGAGCTGCACAGTGGCTTCAGCGCCCTGCGCAATGAGCTGCCGATGAATTGCCGTGCCCAGCAACGCCAGATCGAGATCTCTGCCGAGGCGCGTAGCGATCTTGAGCGGATTGAACAGCTCTGGCAACAATGCAGCAACACACGGACGCCTGAACAAAACAGTGCGGGCCCCTGGTTATTTGGACGCTTCGGCATCGTCGATGCCTTCTTCGCTCCAATTGTAATTCGACTCCTGGGCTATCGGCTAAGCCTGAGCGCAAACAGCATCGCGTATGTCGAACTCCAGCGCAGCAATCCGCTGCTGCAGGCCTGGATCCGTGCCGGTCAGGCAGAGACGACAGTGCTGCCACATGAGGAAGCCGGGGGAGTCGAATAATAAGGTTTCTCCTGATTACCCACAAAGCTCTGTCATGATTTAGTCGATCTATTCTCACGAGCCGCATCAATCAAGCCGTCGCACTTAAACCTTCCTGATTACCCACAAACCTCAGCCATGATTTAGTCGATCTATTCTCGCGAGCCGCATCAATCAAGCCGTCGCACTTAAACCTTCCTGATTACCCACAAACCTCAGCCATGATTGAACCGATCTATTCTCGCGAAAAGATCGCCTTCGGGCAGGCTCCCCACGGTGTTACCTGTCCCGTCGCGAGCCCGGGTCTTGTGGGAGCTGGGCTCCCGGCGATCTTGTCATTTTTTAGTGCTGCAACGGCTAAAAGAGTAGCGTCATTCAACGCTTGCTAGATTCCGTGTGTCTTTATGCTGCGCATTAGGCCGTTGCTGGTAATGCCGCACGCGAGCGCTGACCGTACCAGCACGCCGAGTGTCATCAATCTCCTGACGTTGGTACGCGGCTGGCGCCAGTAAGCCAGTCTCACCCTGCGGCTGATCCAATGATCCAGATCGACGCAGAGCTGGTAGCAATTGGCGCTACCAAAGCAATTGATCCTGCCCCGTAAATACGGGCTGATCATAAAGGCCTGATAGCGCATCGACATGACCCGCAAGGCTAGGGTCTGAGTTGAATGGCGCTAACCATGCTTACCCACACAAGCCATCCGCTCAACCGCGCTTACCGGCTGATTGTTTAGATGCGGTGGGTGCGGGCCGCTTCGTCTTCGATGGGTGTTTGCCGGCCGGTCGGGCAGAATTTACCCGCCGTGAGTGCTCCGTCGCGGAGCGCTGTTGGCCGCCATGCCGGGTCGGTGTCCGCCCTACGGCAGGGACCAATGACTGCGGACTGCGCCCGATCAGATCGGCGCGGCCTATCTTTTTCAACGTCTCGCGAATCAACGGCCAGTTATCCGGATCGTGATAGCGCAGCAACGCCTTGTGCAAGCGCCGCTGCCGGGCACCCTTGGGAATCGGGATCGCTTCCCCGTTCCGTTCAATCTTCTTCAGCGGATTGCGTTCACTGTGGTACATGGTGGTGGCATTACACATCGGCGAGGGGATGAAGTTCTGCACCTGGTCTAGCTTGAAATCGTTGTGTTTCAACCAGAGCGCCAGATTAACCATATCCTCGTCGCGCGTGCCGGGGTGCGCGGAGATAAAATAGGGGATCAGGTACTGCTTCTTACCTGCCTCGCGGCTGAACTTTTCAAACATTTTTTTAAACCGGTAATAACTACCCATACCCGGTTTCATCATCAACCCCAGCGGCCCCTCTTCGGTATGCTCGGGGGCAATCTTCAGGTAGCCGCCGACATGGTGGGTGACCAGTTCACGCAGGTATTCCGGGTCCTCCACCGCCAGATCATAACGCAGTCCCGAGGCGATCAGGATGCGTTTGATGCCGGGCAATTTACGCGCCTTGCGGTAGAGCTGGGTCAGATGGCGATGATCGGTCTTGAGATTGCTGCAGATCCCCGGGTGGACACAGGAGAGACGCCGGCAGGACGCCTCGATCTTGGGATCGTTGCAGTGCAGCCGGTACATATTGGCCGTTGGCCCGCCGAGATCGGAGATAGTACCGGTAAACCCGGGAGTTCGGTCACGGATCTGTTCCACCTCATTGAGGATCGAGCGCTCCGAACGATTCTGAATAATGCGGCCTTCGTGTTCGGTGATCGAGCAGAAGGTGCAACCACCAAAACAACCGCGCATGATGTTGACCGAAAAACGGATCATCTCATAGGCCGGAATCCGGGCATCGCCGTAGCTGGGATGGGGCAAGCGGTAATAGGGCAAATCGAACACCGCATCCAGCTCGGCAGTGGACAGCGGCAGCGGCGGCGGATT
>SDWN01000057.1 GCA_004195305.1 Neptunomonas sp.
CCCCGTATCGTGGTCCTAATTTCTGGCAGCGGCTCAAACCTGCAAGCGATTATCGATGCGGTGAACTTGAAGCAGATTGACGCCCAGATCAGCGCAGTGATCAGCAACCGCCCCGATGTCAAAGGACTGCAGCGTGCACGTGATGCCGGCATTGAGGCGATTACCCTCGACCATACCCAATACAGCAGCCGCGAAGCCTTCGATGCCGAGCTAACCCATCTTATCGACGGAATCCAGCCGGACCTGATCGTACTAGCGGGTTTTATGCGAATCCTGACGACTGACTTTACCCGTCGTTTTGAGGGCCAAATGCTGAACATTCATCCCTCCTTGTTGCCAAAATATCGAGGTCTGAGAACCCACCTGCGGGCGATCCAGGATGGCGAAACCGAACACGGCGTGACCGTGCACTTCGTTACCGAGGAACTGGACGGAGGCCCGCTGATCATCCAGGCGATCGTGCCGATAGAGCCCAATGACAACCCGCTGGCACTGGCGGAAAGGGTTCAGGCACAGGAACACCTCATCTACCCGTTAGCCGTAAAGTGGTTCACCGAAGGCCGCCTGACCTACAAAAAAGGCCGTGCGGAAATGGATGGTCAGCCGTTACCGGTAACAGGCTGCCAACTGGATAGCCGCGCATAAGGAGCTCGTGATGCTGCGATGGTGCAACGGCAACAGACTGCCAACACTCGTACTATCGCTGCTACTGGCAGCACCGGTTCAGGCCGGTGGCGAAACGCTCTCGGCACAAAAGCCAGTTGGTACGCGCGCTTCACTCAAACCCTTTAAAGCCTACTACCAAGCCCAGTTCGACCTGGGCATCAGCCTCTCTGGCGAAGCGATCCGCGAGCTCAAAGCGCTTGATAACGACCAGTGGCTACTGTCGATGAATGCCAACACAATGATGGCCAACATCGAGGAGAGCAGCCGGTTTGAGATACGGCAGGAGCAGCTTCGGCCCCTTCAGTACAACTATAAGCGCAAGGTTTTCTCAAAGAAAAAAAGCAGCCAACAACGCTTTGACTGGTCCAGTGGCACCGTGCTCAGCACCGCCAAAGGGCGCTCGACCACGCTGCAGGTCGATCAACAAACCCACGACAAAGTCAGCTATCAGATTCAGCTCTGGAATGACCTGAAGAGCGGACTGAACCAGATGCACTACACCCTTGCGAATGGCAACCGACTCAAAGCCCTGGTATTTAACCGTGTCGCCGAAGAGACTGTTACCACTCCGGCGGGACGCTTCGAGACCATCAAGGTGGTCCGCGATCGGGGTGCTGGCAGCGCCCGAACCACAACCCTCTGGTTTGCCAAAGATCTCGACCACGTGATCGTCAAGCTGGAACAGATCGAAACCGATGGCAAGCAGTACATACTCCTGCTGCAGCGCCTAGAAACACCCTGAACGATGGATACCGTTGATCCTTCGAAATAGATCCTTCGAAACTGATAGCGCCCTGCACCGGCATCACTGACAGCGGCATCTACTGCTACCATCGCGCCTGACCCCGGAGCCCTGATATGACCGAACTGACCCGACCACAGCCATTACGCAAAACCAAGATCATCTGCACCATTGGACCGGTCAGCCAGAGCCTGGAGATGCTTGAGCAGCTCTACCATGCCGGGATGAACGTGGTCCGGCTTAACATGTCCCACGGCGATCACGACTCCCACGCACAGGTTATTAAAGCGATCCGTACGCTCAACAAACGGGTCAAGCATCCGATCCCGATTCTGCTCGATACCCAGGGACCTGAGATTCGCACCGGCGACATCACCAAGGAGCTCAAGCTGAAGCGCGGCGATATTATCTCGGTCAGGGTACGCGGCAGTGAAGATGTCGAACAGACCTCGATCCACGTCAACTATGACGATCTTGTCGACAGCGTCCAGATCGGCGACCGGATCACCGTAGACAACGGCCTGATCAACCTGGACGTGCTCAGCAAGGAGGATCTCAACCTGCAGTGCGAGGTCGTCGACGGCGGGGTCCTCAAGAGCAAGCGACACGTTAACCTGCCCGGAATTCGCGTCAACCTGCCCGCCATCACCGAAAAAGATCGTGGCGACATCCTCTTTGCGATGGAGCAGGAGCTGGACTTTATCGCGCTGTCGTTTGTCCGCGACGCTGAGGACATCCGCCAACTGCGCCAGCTGCTCGGTTCCAAAGCGAGCAAAATCAAGATCATCGCCAAGATCGAAGACCAGGAGGGGGTGCGTAACCTTGAGGCGATTATTGACGAGGCCGACGGCGTGATGGTGGCGCGCGGCGACCTGGGCGTCGAGATCCATATCGAGCAGCTACCCAACGTGCAGCGGCGAATAGTACGGCTCTGCGTCGAACGCGGCAAACGGGTGATCGTCGCCACCCATCTGCTGGAGTCGATGATCGAAAATCCGATCCCGACCCGAGCCGAAGTGACCGATGTCGCCAACGCGGTATACGAAGGGGTCGATGCGGTGATGCTATCGGGCGAAACCACGATCGGCAAGCACCCGGTCCGGTGCGTCGAGATTCTCGACCGTATCGCACGCACCTCAGAAGCTGAAAGCGGACTCAACTTCGCCGCCGGATTGAATAAGAACGACGAGAAGCAACACCTCGCCGTAGCCACCGTAGCGCTGGCTGAATCGATCCAAGCACAGGGGATCGTCGTCATCACCCGGCGCGGCAAGATGGCCAATTACATCACCAACTGCCAGCCGGCTAAAACCCCCATCTATGCCTTCACCAATGACCCGCGTACACGCCGTCAGCTGCTGCTGAACCGCAGCGTCCATCCGTTTCGTACCGAGTTCAGCAGTGATCCGGAGAAAACGCTCAACATCGCCTTCGAGACGCTCAAAGAGAAGGCCGGACTAAAGCGCGGCGCTCGGGTCGTGGTTATCTCGGATATCATCGCCGGCTCCGGGGTCGATGCGGTCCAGGTACGGGCGCTGCCCTGATCATGAGCACACCTCAGCTAAGCGCCCCCTGGCAAGTCAAATTCACCCGCCGCAAAGGCTCTATCGCGCTCCAGGTCGGTACCGGGCTGATCAAGGTCCTCGCGCCCAAGGGCACCCCGGCCCGCGCCATCCACGCGCTGCTGGAGCAGCGCCGTGACTGGATCGAACAAGCGCTATTACGGCAGCAACTACAGCAACCGCAGCAGCGGCCCGGCCGCAGCTATCAACAGGGAGAGCACTGGCTGTTTCAAGGCCAAACCCTGCAATTGTGCATAGACACCGCCAGCGCGGGCATACAGCCGACCGTTGAGCTACACGCTGATCAGCTTAGGCTACAGCTGCCCGACACACTGCAGCCGATACCCTGCTCACAGCGTCGCGCAGTATTGCAGCACTGGTATCAACAGCAGGCGGAGCAGCGGTGGCCCGCCCGACTCCAACACTGGGCCAGCGTTACCGGATTGCATCCGAGCGGGTTGAAAATCCGTCCCTACAAAAGCCGCTGGGGCAGCTGCAACGCGCGTGGGCTGATTAGCTTGAATACGCTGCTGCTGATGGCACCGGCAGAAGTTCAGGACTATGTCATCATCCATGAACTGTGCCACCTGCAACAGCCCAACCATAGCCGCGCATTCTGGCAGCTAGTAGAACGGTTTTGCCCTGCACCCAAGCTACATCGGAACTGGCTCCGGCTGCATGCACCCAAGCTACTATTCTAACCAAGCTATTTTCCTGAAGGAGCCATAAACCTGCGATATATTGCGCCTTCACCTTATCTAACCGGGGGTTAATAGTGTTCCTTTTCATTAACTGAACGCTGAGCGATCTGCTACGATGATTTAGATCATCACGTTTTGGCTAACACAGTGCTAATCTTAGGTATTATCCGTTGAATTTATCCGAGACTCGCTGCCGGAGAACCGGAGTCTGATATGACAGAACTTAGATTACACCCCAGAGTCCCCAGCGCACTGATGGCCGAACTCACCAACAGCCATGGAGCAACCCTGGCCGCAAAGATCCACGACCTGTCGCCAGGCGGACTGATGCTTGATGGTGGTCAAGAGCTAAAAACGCTGCTATTCAAAGACTTGCCACTTGACAAAGACCCATTAAGCCACCCTGTTGAGGTCGATATTCGGATTCAGCTGCCCGGCCAGCAGCAGGGCTTCTTTAGCCACGCCCGTTTAGTCTATATCCGCCGTCAGTCGGAGCACCAATACAGCCTCGGCTTACGCTATGTAGCGATCTCATCGACACATGCGATGATGATGGAAAGCCATATCTTGGGCGGTGAGCCCATCCAAGATCCACTCAATCGCGCCTTTAACCCACTCTAATACCACCCGCTTCACGCCTATGTGCTAACCTCCAGACCTCTCGGAGGTTAGCGCTACAGAGGCTCATTACCTGTCTCTTATACACATCT
>SDWN01000063.1 GCA_004195305.1 Neptunomonas sp.
CCTGGTCCGGACGGCGCGATCATGCGTTCATTCTTACAGCCGTGCAGACAGGCCTGCGTTTATCCGAGATGACCGGGCTTAAACTCGAGGACCTCATCTTAGGCACTGGCGCTCACGTGCGGGTAACCGGTAAGGGACGCAAGGAACGCTGTATCCCCCTGGCCAAATCCACGCTCGCGGTGTTGAAAAACTGGCTGCGCGAGCCGCAACGAGGTGGCGGTGGTGTGCTGTTTCCCAGCGCCAGAGGAGAACGGCTCAGTGTCCATGGTGTGCAGTATCTGCTGAACAAGCATCGCCTAGCAGCCTCCAGCGTGTGCCCGTCGCTAAAACAGAAGCGCGTCACGGTCCACCGTTTGAGGCACACCATGGCCATGGATCTGCTGCAAGCGGGTGTTGATCGATCTGTGATTGCATTGTGGCTCGGACATGAATCAGTCGAAACAACGCAAATTTATCTCGAGGCAACCCTCGCGATGAAAGAGCAGGCACTCGGCATGACGACTCCACCGCAGGGCAAATCGGGACGCTATCAACCCGGCGACCAGCTATTGGGATTTCTTAACAGTCTCTAGCCGGGAAAACTATGTCGGGTATTCGGATGAGGTTTCGCGCTACGTGACCAGCAATATCCGGGCATGTCTGCAGAGTTCTTCACGTTACTCGAGATAGTCAGGAAGGGTAGATAGTGTCTCAGCGTATGCATGGATACGCGTTTATCGAGCTTGGCTTGTTTGGCGGCGGCATGACAGACACGGCTGAGGTGCCGGGCTGAAAGGTGGTTAATGGGGTTCTGCCCCGGAAACAGCCAGCCATCACACAGCAGCAGATGTTGCGCGTGGGCGATGCGCCACCAATCCCGCAACAGGTTCAGTAACGCGGGGGATAGCAAGGCGAAACGGTCTTTGCTTCCTTTACCTTGCTCGACCTTCAGAACCATCCGCTGGCTATCAATATCGTTAACCCTGAGGGAAACCACCTCGCTGACGCGTAACCCTGCGCCATAGGCGACCGCCAGTGCGGTCTTGTTCCTGGGGCTAGTGGCGGCATTAAGCAGACGTGCGACCTCCTTGGGACTGAGGATAACCGGAAGCTTGCGCGGTACGCGGACCGGACTCATCAATCGAAGAGAGCCCGCGCGGTCCAAGGTTACGTTAAAGAAAAAGCTCAATGCCGTGATGGTGCCGTTCAAATTACCTGCTGAAACGCCATCACTGACCATCTGCAACTGGAATCGACGCAGATCCTCAGGGGTGGCTGTGTGGGGAGAATGCCCGAGAAATAGTGCCAGCTTTTTAACAGCGCGGATGTAGCCAGACTGGGTATGGGGAGCCAACTTACGCATGCTCATATCGTCGATGAAACGTTGGCGTAATGGGCTGATGGTGGTGTTAGAAATAACCATGATGCTGCTCCTATCAAGAAGCAGAGGGAAAATACCCTCCGCTTCTTGATAGGACAGTTCAAGCAGGGGTCGGGGTGATATGAGGTGAATGCCGGGGCTTACAGGTGGCAGCCACTACCGCGCGAGCGGTTTAGTACTTGTGCGCGAAGCCGACCCATATTCTTGAAACTGGCGTATCAACAACTGTGACACGGGGGGTTCGGAATAGAGGCGACTTTGCCCTCCCCGATTGCACGAAGCGAAGACCATAACTCAACCTATACTCGGTTGTTGGTCCGAAATGCAAAATAGCGACTGCCCACATACGTCAGCAGGGTATAGGGGATGATTGCTACGGCTTGGGCTAGGTAGGGGTTAAGTTCGAGCCCCTTGGTTAGAAGGATCAGGGTTGTGAAATTAGCACCATAGGCGACCAGTATCACGAGACTAAAACGGCCTGCCGCGGCAAGGCATTGCCCTTGGTGTCTAAAGGTCCAGCGCTTGTTGAGGACAAAGCTAAGCAGCAGCGCGCAGCTGTAGCCAAGTACATTGGCGGCTTCGCTGGTCAGCTTGAAGACGGCCATGGCACTGTAGATGATCGATAACCCCACCACTGTATTAACAACGCCCACGCTGACAAATCGCAGCGGTCGGCACAGTTTTTGGCCAAGCGTTCGTGGCTCAGTATTCACGAATGCTGTTCCGGTCGTGTGGCGACAGCGATCAAACTCACACCGAAGGGCAGACGCCGGTTCTTGGCGACCCAACGGCATTCGCTGGCAAAGGCGCGGTATAGGATATTGTTGAGCCATGGCTGAGGCATCGTATCGTCAGGGTGGTTATCACCGGGCAACAGGTTTTTTGCTATGCGGATCATCGCGACCAACGGAAACAGCAGGCAGTTGTAGTAACTGCTATACCTCACCTCAAAGCCCGCCTCCGTTAGCATGTTAATCAGCGGGCGGCGGCGGTAACGGCGTTGATGATGATGCTCCTCATCGTGACCGCTCCATAGAAAGGGGAACGCGGGTACCGTTAGAATCAAGCGACCTCCGGGCTTGAGCAGCCCGAGCAGGGTCTCAAGCGATGCCCGGTCTTCTTTGACATGCTCAATTACGTCGATGGCGGCAATCAAATCAAAGCTTGCCGGTGCTAAATCAACGCCGTTGGGAAGGGTTCCGGGGATGGCTTCGATACCGTGATGTTGTTGGCATAACGCCCTTGCCGTCGAGTCCGGCTCCATCGCCACAACGTCACCCAAAGCCGCTAGAAGCTTGAGGTTGGCGCCAGTACCGCTGCCGACTTCAAGCAACCGCGCATGCGCGGGCAAAGGCTGGCTGGCGAGCAGCTGCTCGAGAATGGTTGCGCGGGCACGAAACCACCAATGCTTCGCTTCAAGCTGTGCCATCCTCTGGTAGACCGCGTGCTCCATCATCATTCCCTGGATTAGATCGAAATAGGGTTGTCACTCTATCGTAACTGGCGCCGCAGACAAGGAGTGCGCTAGCGGAATTTCCGATAGCCTGTCCCCTCCGTTCCATAATGATTATAATTCACCCTCATAAAACAAGTGGCTGGTGACGATTGACGGCCTTTTTTCTGTTTTAACGCGGCCTAACCCAACCAATGAGAATGGTCCATGACTACGGCAATCCCCGAACTTTCCATTATTGTTCCTGCTTATAACGAATCGGAGAATATTGCGCCTCTGTACGCGCGTTTGGTTACCGTGCTGGAACAGGAAAACCTGACGTTTGAGCTGATCATTGTCGATGATGGGTCCGACGATGATACAGCCAAGCAAGTCGCCGATCTTGAGGCGCGCGATCAGCGGGTTCGACTGGCCCGTTTCAGCCGTAATTTTGGCCATGAAGCGGCATCCACCTGCGGCTTTGATCTGGCCAGAGGTCAGGCCGTGGTGTTGATGGACGCGGACCTTCAAGACCCTCCCGAAGTGATCCCGCAGCTGGTTGCCCGCTGGCGAGAAGGGTTCGAGGTGGTCTACGCACGGCGCACGGCGCGTGATGGTGAGCCGGTACTAAAGAAACTGACGTCGTACCTGTTCTACCGCTACTTTAACCGCTTTTCCGGTAGTGCGATCCCTGCTGACGTAGGTGATTTCAGGCTGGTCGATCGTCGCGTGGTGGAACATTTTATCCAACTGCCCGAGCGGAATCGATTTGTGCGGGGCATGTTCAGCTGGCTTGGATTTCGGCAGACAGTGGTCGATTTTCACCGCGCACCCAGACATGCAGGCCAGACCAAATACAACTACTTAAAACTGTTCTGGTTGTCATTTGAAGCGATCAGCTCTTTTAGTATTGCGCCGTTGCGGCTGTGTATGGGCATCGGTGCGATCGTCACTGTCTTTGCGTTTGTGATGGCAGTGATCATCATCCTGCAGCGGCTGCTTTACAGTATCGAAATCCCCGGATATGCCCTGGGTACCGCCAGCATGTTCCTGCTCGGCGGGGTTCAACTGATATTTCTAGGCGTGATCGGCGAGTATATCGGAAAGATTTATACCCAAGTCCAGGGTCGACCCATCTATATTCTCAATGACCCTCATGCACAGACCCCATCAAATGATAACTTGACCCGCAAAGGCGACGCGAGATCTTCGCTGCCGGATGAAAACAACTCTTCAACATGAATAGTGTCGGCAAGGATTCCTGGCGCAACTATCGTCGCTTTTTATGGCTAATGGCCGCGATGTTATTAATCGCCTGCCTGCGCTTAATAGACGATCCGGATATCTGGTTTCATCTCAGTTTTGGGCGTGAAATTGTAAGTAACGGCATCCCTGATCAAGAGTTCCTGGTCTTCACCCGTTTCGGTGAGCGGGCCGACTACAACTCATGGGGATTCGCTGTCCTCTACTTTGAAGCCTGGTCAATACTTGGCGTCTATGGCATGGCTTGGGTCAACGCGGCAATAGGGACCGCTACACTGCTATTGTTAGTCTTGGCAGCACAACGCCATCAACAACCTCCTCGCTTGCTGCCACTCTGTTTGGTGGTGACCGTTG
>SDWN01000297.1 GCA_004195305.1 Neptunomonas sp.
GTGGCGGAACGGACGGGACTCGAACCCGCGACCCCCGGCGTGACAGGCCGGTATTCTAACCAACTGAACTACCGCTCCGTTGTACTCTTTGGTGCTTCCTGAAACTTGGTGGGCGTGGACGGGTTCGAACCGCCGACATCCACCTTGTAAGGGTGGCGCTCTCCCAGCTGAGCTACACGCCCTGAATCAGGAGCGACGAATTCTACGCGTTTTGAGCCCGGTGTCAAACCCCTTGAGGCAAAATAAATCATGTCTGCAGATTCCGTTTAACAACAAACAGCGCGCACCTTTTATCGCCGCAAAATACCCGCCCCTGCCAGCCATGACGGTGGCTATTTTTTAACGCTGCCACGACAGGGGGCAGAGACCGGTACGTCGCCACTGCATTTCGTGGGCCACTCGGTCCTGCCATGCCGGTAGCTATTTTTTAACGCTTCCACGACAGGGGGCAGATACCGGTACATCACCATTGCGCTGCTGCCACTCTTCAGCGGTATAGGGATGGATCACCAGCGCATGAATCGCGCCTGCCATCTCATCCGCCAGCAAAGCGTAGACCATTTGATGCCGGGCCACGGGGCGCTTGCCGATAAAGTCATCGGACACCAGCGCCACCTTAAAATGACTATCGGTGGCCGGACCACTGTGGAGGTGGCTTTCGTTCTCGATAACCAGATGAATGATATTGAGACCCTGTTTGAGCTTCTGTTCGATTAGCGCTTGCATAAAATCACACCCCGTCTGCAATAAGGAAAGTAAACAATAGCTACCTATTTTTCGGATTCTGATCCGATTTTTCAAGTCGGCTAAAATGATGATGGATGCGCCGGGTCACCGCCCAGATCGACAGCATCACCACCGGGATCGATGCTGCTGTTGCCAGCTCTTTATTGATCGGCACCCCCAGCTCGTACAGGGTTACAAAACCGAGCTTGAAGATACTGATCAGGTAATAACTTATCGCCACCACCGACAGCCCTTCGACCGTTTGCTGCATCCGAAGCTGGATCTGACTACGGCGGTTGAGCGAGGTCATCAGACCCTGATTTTGCTCCTCCAAGGTCAGCTGCACCCGCGTACGCAACAACCGACTGGCGCGATCGATCCGGGTCGACAGGTCGTCCAGCAGCGCCCCGGTCACCTCACAGGTGCGTACCGCGGGAGCCAGCCTGCGGACCAGAAATTCATTCAGAGTCAGATGACCGGCGACTTCGCGCTCAAGCTCACGCAGTACCTCCAGCCGCTGCTGCACCACCTGATAGTAGGCCGTACTCGCGGAAAACCGGTAATTACTGCGCGCCCTGAACGCCTCAACCCTGGCGGCCATTGCCGACAAGATATCCAGCAGATCACGTTCCCCGGCGGCGTTATCAAGCTGCGCGATCGATTGGGTCACATCCCGCAGCTGCAGATCCAGCTGATGCAACTGGGGTGAGATTTCGCGTGCCAGCGGCAACCCCAGAGTGGCCATCAGACGATAGGTTTCGAGTTCGATAAAACGCTGCGCCATGCGCCCCAGCTGTGATTCGGTCAGGCCTCGGTCATACAGCACAAAACGACCGAAGCCATCACTGTGCAGCCGGAACGTAGTCCAGACCGACGCCTTACCATTGGCGGGCTGCGAACCGACCAAACGTAGATTCTCGAAATAATTGGCAACCTGCGCCACCCCGGGCTCAGGTTCATTAACGGCATCTTCGAGCAACAAGTGGAAGGCCGCCACGACCTGCCCCGGCAGCTGACTCAGCCACTGCTGCGGAATCAGGTCGATGGCATTATTGACGAACGGGTTGCCCTCGCGTGCGCCCTTACGGATAAAGGTGTAACCGGAAAATTCGTTATGCCGCTCCCAGCGCATCTCGAACAGACCAAAATCCTGCTGAAAGCAGGGCATATTCGCGGTTGGCGCGGTGATCTGATAGCGGTCACAGAGCGCCGTTATCAGCGCTATCTCCTCCTGCTTCATCCTGCCACCGTGCTGGATCGCAATATGGGTCAGCTGCGCGGGGGCCGTAAACGCATGAAAGGGTCGACTGTGCAGCTCGTTGTAGAGATCCTCGCGTAGCGGGTGCAGTGCGAGCTGATCCAGCCCGGCCTTTATCGGCACAGGCGTTACCACCGGAGTGTAATCGGCGGGGGGCGTAGCAGACTGAGACATAGCATGGACCCTGTTGAAAAATTCAGCGTGATTTATATCATCAGACCTAGGTCTAAAGATACTCGACTTCGGTGCATTCGCGCATCTGCCCGATTTAGCCCGTTAATTCCGCTTCCGCTGACGACTACTGCTCACGACGACGGCAAAAAACTTCAGCACAAAACCACAACATAAAACTACAGCACGGCGGTCAGCAACGGTTTGCTATCGGCATCAAACGCCAGCGCCAGCGGTTTGATCTTGAACCATTGCTGCAACAGCGCCCGGGTCAGCGGTTGGGGCCAGTGCAGCCCCAGCTCGTCCCAGGCTGCGAGTTCGTTTTCAAACAGCGCCTGCCACTCCCCTGCCAAGGCATCATCCAGAACCTGATCAGGCTCAGCTTCAGGATCAAAACCTAAGTGAGAGTCAAACTCGGCAATCAGATAGACCCGCCCCTCAGCAGCCAAAGCCTGCTCGGTAAGGGGCTGTTCCAACTCGCTGACCTCAACAGGCAGGCTATTGACCCACGCCAGATAGGGCGACAAGGGCAACAGCATCAGCGCGGAGCGATTAAGCAGTTTCATAGGACGTTTCCTGTAATAGACGGACCAGCTCGGCGAGAGTCAAAAGATGCTGATTATAACCGCTCCAGAGGCTACCATAGGAACCCGAAACGTCCGATACACGTAGGCCGCTCATCCCGCCATGATCATCCGCATTCTCGACAGCCTCAGCAACCGCCAGCAGTGGATAGAATTCTGTCGTCGCGAGCGCTCCTATTGCTTTATTACCTATCCCGACACTCTGATCGACCTTCAAACCAGCCATCTACAAATCTCGCTACTGAACCGGCAGGTCAGGCACGGCCAGCAAGCGGTCAAATACAGCATTGGCTCACGTCATAGCATCGCCCCTGCCTGGCACTTCATCAAGGCCTGCGGCTTTAATTTGGAGCAGATGATCGACCTGCTACAGAGCCAGAACTTCGACGGTAACGCCCGCGACAACTCCCGCGAAAATGCCCGCCTGGGATTACGCCCGGACATCAGCATCCGCAAATTTTTCGCCAAGGAGCGTGCCGTAATCTCCCCCGCATTCCTGGGGCCGCTCGATCCTCTGACGCAGCCCCCCGCCTTTTGGGACCTGCACAGCATCTGCCGATTATTGGCTAATCAGCAGTATTGCAACCTGCGCTGCGATAGCCCTGTACGCAAGACCACGGCCGACCCCCGAGCTTGCACCCAAGCACTGCTGCTGGCGCTGATCGAAACCCCGGAACAATGGCAGATCCAGCTCCGTTCCGAACGGATCTATATCTTCAAAGATCGCAACCATCTATACAGCCTGGAAGCGCGCGTTGAAACCCCCTCGCCGCGTCTGAGCGCCCCCTGATCGGCTCACGCCAAACGTCATTACAAGATCGCCGGGAGCCCAGTTCCCACAAGACCCAACAGATAGCACCGTGGGAGCCTGCCTACAGGCGATCCCTTAGCCGTTGCTGCGCAACAAACAAGATCACCGGGAGCCCAGCTCCCACAAGACCCAACACTGAGGCACGAGCCGCATCAGACAGGGTTCGGCAGTGCCTGTAAGGTTAAAGGGGCTACTTCTTGATGGATGCGGTTCGCAAGCTCAAGCATCCTAGGTGACTACCCGCATAGATCTGCCGCATCATGGCTGAGTTTCGTGACTAACCATGCCCCTTTTTGCCCTTAAAAAGGGTCTATTTTGATATCCAGGTTTTGCTCCGCCAATGCTACAGTCATGCCTGTTTATTCTGTTACTTAGCCGCGACCGGAGAGAGCCCCGCATGAACCAGACCCAGTGTCCGCCGTTTGAAACGCTCGAACTAACGCTGTCAGAGCATATCGTCACCGTCACGCTCAACAATCCCCAGCAAGCCAACGCGATGACCGCAACAATGTGGACAGAGCTGCAACGCGCCTTCGAATGGATCGATACCGAACCCCAAGCCCGGGTGGCGATTATTGCCGGCGCAGGCAAGCATTTTTGTGCCGGCATCGACCTGTCGATGATAGCGCTGATCTTCTCCGGGGATATCGCTGACCCCCAACGCAGTCGCGAACAGCTACGCCTGTTCATCAAACAGCTGCAGGGCAACCTGACTGCTATCGAGCGCTGCCGCAAGCCGGTGCTGGCGGCGATCCACGGCGCCTGCATCGGCGGTGCGATCGATATGATCTGCTGCTGCGACATGCGTTATGCCAGCACCGACGCCAACTTTTC
>SDWN01000539.1 GCA_004195305.1 Neptunomonas sp.
AACGTGCGTAACCCCGCCATGCGCTTGCCGTCCGCGAGGTCGCGGGAGCTCCAGCCGCGCTCGACGCCGATCAGTAGGCCGATGGCTAGTGCTGAGCCTAGGAGTAGTAGTTGCGGCAGGCTGTTTTCCATCGAGTCAGTCCTTGGGCGTGTTCTCTCAAGGTATAGCAGGCTCTGGGTTGGTTTTTTTAACTTGGCGGAGCGGTCATAAAAATGGCTATGTCCCAATTAGTTGTTGATAAGTGATTACCGTTGCGAACTGTACCTCGAGCACCCTAATGACAAGACCTTATAGCGCCGTGGGGGCCCGGCTCCCGCAAGGGCCCAGCAGATAGTGCCGTGGGAGCCTGCCTGCAGGCGATTCTTTTAACAGTTACTGTGCTAATAAACGACAAGATCGCCGGGAGCCCGGCTCCCACAAGGGCCTAGCCCCTCGTCAGGGCAGTGGCTAGCAGCCCGGCAGATAGTGCCAACAACTAATTAGTACAAAGCCATAAAAAAGGGCGCTGTATTAGCGCCCTGGGGGTGTTTTCGCGTGGCTACGCGTCGATCTTTTTGTACTTCACCCGGTGTGGTGTGGTATCGCCGATTCGGGTTACGAGGTCCGCTTCGTACTCGCTGTAGTTGCCCTCGAAGAATACCGCTTTGGAGTCGCCTTCATAGGCGAGGATGTGGGTTGAGATCCGGTCCAGGAACCAGCGATCGTGCGAGATCACGACGGCGCAGCCGGGGAAGGCGAGCAGGGCTTCTTCCAGGGCACGCAGGGTTTCTACATCGAGGTCGTTGGTCGGTTCGTCGAGCAGCAGGACGTTGCCGCCTTCTTTTAGCAGTTTGGCCAGGTGGAGCCGGTTGCGCTCGCCGCCGGAGAGGTCTTTAACGAACTTTTGCTGGTCGCCGCCTTTAAAGTTAAACCGGCCTGCGTAAGCACGGGCGGGGACCTGGTAGTTACCCACGGTAATGATGTCTTGGCCGTCTGAGATCTCGTCGAATACGGTTTTTGAGCCGTCCAGTTCGCGCATCTGGTCAACATGCGCCAGCTTCACCGATTGGCCGATGACGACTTCACCTGAATCGGGCTGCTCGGTACCGCTGAGCATCTTGAACAGGGTCGACTTGCCCGCGCCGTTGCCGCCGATAACACCGACGATGGCGCCTTGTGGGATGGTGAGGGTCATGTTATCGACCAGTACTTTATCGCCGTACGACTTGCATACGTTGTGCAGCTCGATCACTTTCTCGCCCAGGCGCGGTCCTGGTGGGATATAGATCTCTTGCGTTTCGTTGCGTTTCTGGAAGCTCTGCGAGCTCATCTCCTCGAACTGTTTCAAACGCGCCTTGGATTTGGATTGGCGCCCCTTGGAGCCCTGGCGAACCCATTCCAGTTCTGACTTGATGGTCTTCTGGTGTGCTGCTTCTTGCTTGGCCTCAGTTGCCAGGCGGGCGTCTTTCTGTTCCAGCCAGGCGCTGTAGTTGCCCTCGTAGGGGATGCCGTGACCGCGATCCAGTTCCAGAATCCAGCCAGCGGCATTATCGAGGAAGTAGCGGTCGTGGGTGATCGCTACGACGGTGCCGTTGAAGTCGACCAAAAAGCGCTCCAGCCAGGCGACGGATTCGGCGTCGAGGTGGTTGGTTGGTTCGTCGAGCAGGAGCATGTCGGGCTTGGAGAGCAAGAGTCGGCATAGTGCGACCCGGCGGCGTTCGCCTCCAGACAGGTGTTCGACCTTGGCATCCCAGGCTGGCAGGCGCAGGGCGTCCGCTGCGACCTCCATCTGGCGCTCGATGTTGTGGGCGTCGACCGACTGGATGATGTTTTCCAGCTTTGCCTGCTCTGTCGCCAGCTTGTCGAAATCGGCATCGGGTTCGGCATAAGCCGCGTAGATGGCATCGAGCCGGGTCAGGGCGTCCTTGGCTTCGGCTACCGCCTCCTCAACCACCTCACGAACGGTTTTGTGGTCGTCCATCTGCGGTTCTTGTTGCAGGTAGCCGATGTTGAGATCGGGTTGCGGGCGCGCTTCGCCGATATAGTCCTGGTCAACCCCGGCCATGATTTTCAGTAGCGTCGATTTTCCTGAGCCGTTGAGGCCCAGTACGCCGATCTTGGCACCCGGGAAGAAGGAGAGCGAAATGTCCTTGAGAATTTCGCGCTTGGGCGGCACGATCTTGCCCACTCGGTGCATCGTAAAGACGAATTGAGCCATGGGTCTGTTTAACCTGTGTTGGGGGGTAATTGACCGCGATTTTAGCGCATTGCGGCAATGAAGGGCAGGGTCATCGTGGGCGAAGGCGTGAGGCTGTAGGTATTTGTGCTATCTGGACTACAGTTGTCGTGGCTGCTTAGCCCTGCAGCAGCAGAGCAGAGCGCAGCGCACCCTGGTGCGGTCTATGAATGAGCAATTTTTGATCCGTTATGCATCGCTTTTATGTGAATTTGAGTGCTCATTAGGTATAATTCGCCGCTTTCTCGCAGCCGTGCTCGTTCTTATTCTTGAATCTGCGGCCTGACTACCTTGATTTAGGGGATGCCCATGTTGAACAACGCATTGACGATTGCTGATTTTGATCCTGAGATCGCCGCAGCTATTGCTGCCGAGAAGCAGCGCCAGGAAGAGCATATCGAGCTCATCGCTTCTGAAAACTATGCCAGCGAATTGTCGATGGAAGCACAGGGCTCCTGCTTGACCAATAAATATGCAGAAGGCTACCCCGAGAAACGTTACTACGGTGGTTGTGAGCACGTTGACGTGATCGAACAGCTGGCGATTGATCGTGCCAAGGCGCTGTACGGTGCTGCTTATGCGAACGTCCAGCCGCACTCCGGCTCGCAAGCCAACGCAGCGGTTTATATGGCGCTCTGCAAGCCGGGTGATACCGTGCTGGGCATGAGCCTGGCCCACGGTGGTCACCTGACTCACGGTGCATCGGTGAGCTTCTCGGGGCGGATCTACAACGCGGTTCAGTACGGCCTGAATGCCGAAACGGGTGAGATCGATTACGCCGAAGTGGAGCGTCTGGCGAAGCAACACAAGCCTAAGATGATCGTGGCGGGCTTCTCTGCCTACTCGCGGGTTGTTGACTGGCAGCGTTTTCGCGATATCGCCGACAGCGTCGGTGCCTTTCTGTTTGTCGACATGGCGCACGTTGCAGGCCTGGTTGCTGCGGGCGTTTACCCCTCACCAATCGGAATTGCAGATGTGGTCACGACGACCACCCACAAGACCCTGGGTGGACCACGCGGTGGTCTGATCCTGTCGAATGGTGATGAAACGCTGCAGAAGAAGCTGAATTTTGCGGTGTTCCCCGAGAGTCAGGGCGGCCCGTTGATGCACGTGATCGCAGCCAAAGCGATCTGCTTCAAAGAAGCGATGAGCGATGAGTACAAACACTACCAGCAGCAGGTGGTCAGTAACGCTCAGGCGATGGCCAAGACCTTTATCGCACGTGGCATCGATATCGTTTCTGGCGGTACGGATAATCATCTGTTCCTGGTTGATCTGATCAACAAGGATATCACCGGTAAAGATGCTGACGCCGCGCTGGGGCGTGCCAACATCACCGTTAACAAGAACGCGGTGCCTAACGATCCACGCTCGCCCTTCGTGACCAGTGGCCTGCGGATCGGTTCTCCAGCCGTGACCCGTCGCGGCTTCGGTGAAGCGGAAGTGGTTGAGTTGACCGGCTGGATCTGTGATGTGCTTGAGGATATCAATAACGCAGAGACCATCGCCCGGGTTCAGAAGCAGGTGCTTGAACTCTGTGCCCGCTTCCCGGTATACAGCAAATAACGGCGCTCTAAACACTGGCCTAAGTACTGGCCAAAAGCCCCGGTCTACCCAGATCGGGGCTTCTTCGTCTCCAACTTAGCGGTTTGACCGCTTACGCTCTTTAAGGCAGGTTTAACGCGATGCACTGTCCGTTTTGCAAAGCTCATGAAACCAAGGTGATCGACTCGCGTCTGGTCGCCGAAGGGGTGCAGGTGCGCCGCCGCCGTGAGTGCCTGTCCTGTAACGAGCGTTATACCACCTACGAGGGGGCGGAATTGCTGATGCCCCGGCTGGTCAAGCAGGACGGCACACGTCAGCCATTCGACGAGGATAAGATGCGTGCCGGCATTCTGCGCTCGCTGGAGAAGCGCCCGGTCGGTATCGAACAGATCGAAGCCTGCATCAATCAGATCAAGCACAGCCTGCGGGCCACCGGTGAGCGCGAAGTCGCATCGATGGTGGTCGGCGAGGCGGTCATGGACGCACTGCGCCAGCTCGATCAGGTGGCCTATGTGCGCTTTGCCTCGGTCTACCGTAGTTTTCAGGATATCAGCGAGTTTCGGGCGGAGATCGACAAACTCGCCGCTCAGCCGTTATCGGTAGCCACCG
>SDWN01000540.1 GCA_004195305.1 Neptunomonas sp.
CTCGCTGCACTGGATCAGACATCCGGGACTGCACCGGGCAGTGCAGCACGCATTAATCCAAGAGCGGCAGCACATAGCGACCTACATGGCGCAAGCTCGCGAGCACCTGCCGTTTAAACAAACCGATCCACCTATTAACCCGGCGAGTTAATAGGACTCGCTGAGCAGCTGCAACTGGATACCCTTGAAGGGGTTCTGATCAACGCCCTGCCGATCGGCCCGCTGGAAGCCTGGACGGTCCCGCAAGCGTTCAAGATAGGCCTTTACCTGAGGCGTGTAGTGCACATCCAACCCCAGGATCGAACCAAAATGCAACGCGTAGCCGATAGCGATATCGGCGATCGTGAAGCGCTCAGCAACCAAAAACTCGCGCGCCTGGATATGCCGATCGAGACGCCGTAGACGCGCCAGAAACCAGCGCGCGTAATCCTCAGATGCCTGCGGTAAACGGCGCTCCTGCGGCTCAACCAGACTGTAGCGAAGGGCAACGGCCAGCGGAAAAGTCAGAGTGGCATCGCTCTGGCTGAGCCAGTTTAGGTAATCGGCGTACTCCGGATGCTCAACCTCGAGCCCTAGCGAATTCTGCGAGTAACGCGCGACCAGGTACTGACAGATGGCAACCGACTCGGTCATCTGCGCCTCACCGTTATCAAAAAACGGCACGGTGCCGAGCACATTGACCTCGAAGTACTCCTTATGGAACACCCGGGGCGGAAATGTCAGCACCTCAAGCTGATACGCCAGCCCCATCTCTTCCAACGCCCACAAAGGTCGCAGCGAACGCGCACTGTGACAGTGCCACAGTTTGATCGGCCCCGGGTTCTCAGAATCCGGTTGCGCCGGCATTAGCTGTAATCCTCAACCGCAGGGCAGCTACAGAACAGGTTACGATCGCCGTAAACATTATCGATTCGGTTTACCGTCGGCCAGAATTTGTTATGTTTTAACCCCTGCACCGGAAACACCGCCTGCTCACGCGTATAAGGGCGACTCCAGTCTCCCTCGATAATATCCGCCTGGGTATGCGGTGCGCGCCTCAGCGGGTTGTTAACGGCATCGATGGCACCGCTCTCAACCTGGCGTATCTCCGCGCGAATCGCCACCATCGCCTCGATAAAACGATCCAGCTCAACCTTGGATTCCGACTCGGTGGGCTCGATCATCAGCGTACCGGGCACCGGGAACGACATGGTTGGCGCGTGAAAACCGAAATCCATCAGCCGCTTGGCAATATCCTCCTCGGTGATACCGCAGAGCTCTTTAATGGGGCGGATGTCGATGATGCACTCATGCGCTACCCGATTGTTGCGTCCGCGGTAGAGTACCGGATAGTGCTCGCTAAGCTTCTCTGTAAGATAGTTAGCGTTCAGAATCGCAACTTCGGTATTACGCTGCAGCCCTTCGCACCCCAGCAGGACACAATACGCCCAGGAGATGGTCAGGATTGATGCACTGCCAAAGGGGGTTGCCGAGACAGCCCCCATCTCTATCTTAGGGCCGGTAATGGGACTGACGGCATGATTGGGCAGAAACGGTGCCAGATGACTCTTAACCCCGATCGGCCCCATGCCCGGACCGCCGCCACCATGCGGAATGGCAAAAGTCTTGTGCAGATTCAGGTGTGAAACATCGGAACCGATCAGACCCGGTTTAGAGACCCCCACCTGAGCGTTCATGTTGGCCCCATCCATATAGACCTGGCCGCCGTTGGCATGGACGACATCACAGATCCCCTTAACCCCCTCTTCAAACACGCCGTGGGTCGAGGGATAGGTCAGCATCAGACAGGATAACCGCTCTTTATGCTGCTCCGCCTTGGCGGTCAGATCGGCGATATTAACATTACCCTGGGCGTCACACTCAACCACCACCACGTTCAACGCGGCCATCGTCGCCGATGCGGGGTTGGTCCCATGTGCAGAACTGGGAATCAGGCAGATATCCCGATGGCTCTCACCGATACTCTGCTGATACTTGCGAATTGCCAGTAGCCCGGCATATTCACCCTGAGCGCCGGAGTTGGGCTGCATCGAGATCTTGTCGTAGCCGGTCACATCGACCAGCAGCGCCTCAAGCTCGTCGATCAACTGCATATACCCCTGCACCTGATCACGCGGAGCAAACGGGTGCACATCAGCGAATTCGGGCCAGGTAACCGGGATCATCTGCGCCGTGGCATTGAGCTTCATGGTGCAGGACCCCAGCGGAATCATGCCGTGAGCAAGGCTGAAATCTTTGTTTTCCAAACGTTTGAGATAACGCAGCATCTCGGTTTCAGAGTGATAACTATTGAACACCGGGTGGGTCAGAAAATCGCTGTGACGCACCCGCGCAGCGGGCACCCCTGAAGCGCCACCCGTACAGACGGCTGCATCCAAGTGTTCAATGCTGAGGCCATGATCCGCACCGAGGAGCAGACCAAACAACTGCTCGACATCGTTCGCCGTGGTGGACTCATCCAGACTGATACCCAGCTTATCGCTATCAAGCACACGCAGGTTAACGCCCTGGGCATAGCAGCGCTCAGCGATAGCCTGCTGCTGCTCGCCCACCACCAGAGTCAGTGTATCGAACCAGCTGTCGTGCAACAGCTTAACGCCTTTCGCTTGCAGTCCGTGTGCCAGCAGTGTGGTGAGTCGCAGCACCCGCCCGGCAATCAGCTTCAGTCCCTCTGGCCCATGATAGATGGCGTAGAAAACAGCCATATTGGCCAGCAACGCCTGAGCGGTACAGATGTTGGACGTGGCCTTCTCGCGGCGAATATGCTGCTCGCGGGTCTGCATCGCCATCCGTAGCGCCGGGTTACCCCGACTGTCGATAGAGACCCCGATGATACGTCCGGGAGCTGAGCGTTTCTGCTTGTCGCTGGTCGCAAAAAACGCCGCATGCGGCCCCCCAAAGCCCATAGGCACACCAAACCGCTGCGCCGAACCAAACACTACATCTGCGCCCAATTCGCCCGGCGCCTGCAGCACGACTAGGCTAAGCAGATCGGCGCCAACACAGGTCATCGCTTTTTGCGATCGGGCCTTATTGATCAGGGCTTCGATATCACAGATCGCACCGGTGGTACCCGGATACTGCATCATTACCCCAAACGCATCGTGCTGATCGAGCAGATCGTCGAGCTGACCGACAATCACTTCGAAGCCAAAATATTCAGCCCGTGTTTTAACCACGTCAAGCGTCTGCGGATGGACCTGAGCATCGACTAAGAACAGGTTGCTCTTTTTACGGTTGGCACGCTTACACAGCGCCATCGCTTCAGCCGCAGCGGTCGCCTCATCTAATAATGAGGCGTTGGCCAGATCCATACCGGTCAGATCCATCACCATCTGCTGAAAATTCAGCAGCGCTTCAAGGCGGCCCTGGGCGATCTCAGGTTGATAAGGGGTGTAGGCGGTGTACCAACCGGGATTTTCCAGCACGTTGCGCAAGATCACATTGGGCACCAGGCAGTGGTAATAGCCGCTGCCTATATAGGATTTATTGATTATATTCTTGGCGGCCAACGCCTTAAGCCGGGTCAACATATCCCGCTCTGTAACCCCCGCCGCCTGCGACAAGCCATCCGGAAGCCGGATGGAACCCGGCACCGTCTGCTCAATCAACCCCGACAACGAGGTAACCCCCAGCCGCTCCAGCATCTGTTGCTGTTGCGCGGCATCAGGCCCGAGATGACGCTGACCAAATTCGCTTTGATTCTCCAGAGCCTGCAAAGACAACGGGACAGAGTGATTCATGGGATCTACCTTATCAGTCAGTTGACGACTCCGAGTCAGCATAACTTTCAATGCCAGCCCGGTATCGAATCGCGTTAAGCCCGACGAGCGCTCGCAGCTTAAATAAATGGCTTTGTGTAACCGCTCACCGCATCGCCCAGGAGATAACAGGGATCAATAATACGGCCAGTATTCAGGGCCGCCACTTTAGCAAAAATAGTGGATAGAGGGGAGAGTCTGAGATCAGGACAGCCCGCCTTTTTGCCTTAACCGAGCCTAAAACAAACAGGACGCCTACTGATCTGTAAATCATGCTGTCTCGCCTACTCCAGGATTTCTAAGCGTGTTCTGGTGCAATTTGCGGATTAGTAAGACGCAGGGTGTCAAGTCGGCTGCTAGTATGTGTTTGTGGCTCAAAATATGACCACACTACTAGCGCACCCCCAAACAACCAATAGCAGTTGGTACAGCGCTTGCTGTACGGGATAACAACAACCACTACCCGTTAGTGCATTGTCTGAAGGATTCACCCCACAGACAACCTGACAACAGAAGGAATAATTATGAAAAAAATCACTTCTCTTGCCGCAGTTTCAGCCATCGTTATAGGCATGGTGTCAGGCGCTCAAGCCGCCAGCACGACCCTC
>SDWN01000434.1 GCA_004195305.1 Neptunomonas sp.
TTTAGCGGCACTATCAGCAACAACCCGCCCCTGTTCGAGGCCAAAGTCGCCCTGCCGGTGGTGCGCGGGGTTATCGACCAGCAGCAGATGGGCCTGTGCCGCCAGCGTATGCGGCAACCGTTGCAGAGGGTAATCACACCAGATATCGCCATTGAGCAGTAGGAATGGTCGGTCATCGGCGTCCGCAAGCTGCGGTAACGCCTGTAGCACCCCCCCGGCGGTTTCCAGCGGTGAACTCTCACGCGAATACTCAATCGCCACCCCCCAGCGACGGCCATCGCCTAAGGCGGCTTCGATCTGGGCGCCGAGATGGCTGACGTTAATCACCAACTCATCGATACCGGCGCTCGCCAACCGCTCGATGCTATGCACAATCAAAGGCTTTCCCGCCACCGGCAGCAACGGTTTGGGACAGTGATCGGTCAACGGCCGCATCCGCGTGCCTAAACCTGCCGCCAAAATCATCGCTTTCATAGCGCATCGGTCGCGCACGGCGGCTCTGATAGGGACGCGTCCAACAGGGTCATATCGAACCCACCGTTCACCGCCATGGCGGGAACAACCCGCTGGGTCAGCCAGCTGCCAAACTCTGCGTACACCGGGAGATGCCGGGCCGCTTGGCGCAGATAGCTCAGGGTGCGCGGAATATCCTGCAGATAGCCAGGTTTGCCATCACGAATATTCAGCCGGGCAAAGATACCGACCGCCTTCAAGTGGCGCTGCATCCCCATACGGTCAAACCAGCCTAGAAACCGCTCCGGCGACACCGCTTCCATCAACCCGGCCTGCTGAGCCAGCACCGCATAGTCCTGCGCCCAGAGCTCTACCTGAGACTCGGGCCAGGCGATATAGCAATCCCGCAGCAGCGACACTAGATCGTAGGTGATCGGCCCTATCACCGCATCCTGAAAATCGATCACCCCCGGTGCTGAGCCATCAATCAGCATCAGGTTGCGGCTGTGATAGTCACGATGCACACAGACCTGGGGCTGGGCCAGCGCTGAAACAATCAGACTTTCAAACAGCGCATCCAGCAACTTTTGCTCATACTGGGTGAGGACCAAGTTCAATTGCTGGCCTAGAAACCAGTCCCGAAACAGCTCCATCTCACGCTGCAACAAGGTCCGGTCGTAAGCCGGCAGCGGATCACCGAGCACCGTACGGCACTGCTGGATATGGGTCAGGGTTTGCAGCGCCTGCGCATACAGTAGCTCGGCGCTGTCTGCATCAAGGCGATCCAGATACAGCACATCACCAAGATCTGACAGCAGCATAAAGCCCTGAGTCAGATCGGCCAGATGCACCTTGGGGACGTGAATATCCAAAGCCTCCCAGGTACGGGCAATATTGACAAAGGCTTGGCTGTCCTCTTTCTCCGGCGGGGCATCAACTGCAATCCAACTGAGGTTATGGCTATGCACCCGAAAATAGCGCCTGAAACTGGCATCCCCGGAAACGGTTTCCAGGCGCCAGTCAGGATCCAGGTCGATCCCGAGTTGCTCAAAGGCCGTCACAATCCAGTTGTGCAGCAGCTGTCTGCGTTGATCCACGAACATATTATCCTAGTTAAATGATTTCCAGGTTCTGAGCGGATGCTTTATCATGCGCTCCAGTTAAGAAATGACAGCCATTATTCTCGATGCCCTCCTCCACTGCGCGCATCTTACTAGAAATCTAATACCTTCGGACAGGGGCTTGAAGTCCCCGCCGCTCAGTACTGAAGGAGCCAACACACCCGCTATGCCCGTTATCCTGCCCCCCCATCTACGCGGGCTGCTGTTAAGCGCACTCCTCTGGGTGCCTGTCACGGCCGCTTGGGCGGAGCCGACCCGCACGCCTCAAGAGCCCGAAACGGCCTCAATCGCAGCGCCCCAGCAGGCCGATACAATGCGCGACTGCAGTGCCGACGCGCGCGATGATGCGTCTGCAACAGCTACTGAAAACAGGGATTGCCCCGAAGCGACCGACTCCCTGCAGCAAAGAATAGCAACAACGGTCAGCATCGCCTCTAATTTAACCGACAAACAGTACCGCCAGGCCTACCCAAACGGCTACGCCCAGCAGCAAACTGTGGCAGATCGACAGCGCCAAGCGCAGCACGCGTGGCAGCTACGCTCGCGCCACGCCTCACATCCCGAGGGGATCGGTCAACCCGAAGCACTGTTTACCGAAGCACCCTTCGCCTTTTTGGACTGGTACCCCAACCTCACCGGCACCTCGCCACTGTCGCACTGCGGCGGCAGCTATATCCAGCCAAGCTTTGACTTTACGGATGCAGCACTGCAGGCGAATGAACAGCCGGTTCATATCAGTGCGGACTACAGCCGCACCCTTAACAACGAGTTCACAGAACTCACGGGAAATGTTTATCTACGCAAAGGCAACCGTCAGGTGCGCAGCCAACAGGCTCGTGTCGATCATCGCAACGAAACGGCCGAGCTCAAGGGTCTGGTACAGTTCCGCGATCTTGACCTACTGCTGCTGGGTGAGCGTGCCGAAGTCAATATGGCCAGCAACGAGGCGGTGATCGAGCAGGCCCAGTTTTTATTCCATAGCGCGCACCTGCGCGGGTCGGCGGAAAAGATCAATCGCCTTAACGAACAAGAGATCGTGATCACTCAGGGCGAGTACACCCGCTGCCCCCCCGGCGACCAGTCCTGGAGCATCAGGGGCAGCGAGATCCTATTGAATCAGGACAGCGGCCTGGGCGAGATCACCCATGCCACCCTCAGACTCAATGATATCCCGATACTCTATGCACCCTACCTCTCCTTTCCGATCGATGGACGGCGTATTTCGGGACTGCTGGTCCCTAAGTTCTCACTTACTACCGACAACGGCTTTGATTTTGCTCAGCCCTATTATTTCAATCTGGCGCCCAACTACGATGATACGCTAACCCTGCGCCATATCGGCGAACGCGGCGAGATGGTGGAGAATGAGTTCCGTTATCGCGGCAGCCGGGGACAGTTCGAACTAGGAATGGCCTATCTTCCCGACGACGACATGCGCAACGGCGAGGACCGCTGGATTTTAGGTTTTAACCACAGCGGCAGCCCCTCCACCAACTGGACCACCCGCGTCGATTACACCTCAGCCAGTGACGGCAATTATTTTGAAGACCTGGGGACCGATCTCAACCTTAGCGAGCAGTCACACCTGGATCAACAGGCCTCGGTTAACTACCGTTCTCGTCACTTCAATTTTGACGCGCTGGTCCACGACTACCAAACCATCGATGACGCCGACAGCCCCTATCGCAAGCTCCCAGCGCTCAAACTCAGTGGCAACCCGGCTCTTTATAGAGACTGGATACTGCTGGATTATCTGGCGAGCTACAGCAATTTTAACCGCAACCCCAGCAGCTTTGTCGGCAACGCCCAAACCACCGGTAGCCGCTTCCACCTGGAAACAACGCTGAAGCTTCGGTTTGAGCGCCCCTGGGGCTACATCCGTCCAGGCCTCAGACTGACTCACACCCAGTACAAGTTGCAGAACACCCCGGCAGTCGACGACACCCCCTCCAGAACCCTGCCGCTGTTGAGTATTGATACCGGTTTATTATTCGACCGCTATTTTGACTACGCAGGTGAGGCCTATACCCAAACGCTGGAACCGCGGCTGTTTTTCCTCGACGTACCCTTTCAAAACCAGGCTGAACTGCCTGAGTTTGACTCCAGCGAGCTGACCTTCGGTTTTAACCAGCTGTTCCGGGACAACCGTTTCAGTGGCTTGGACCGCATCGGTGACACACGTCAGACGACCGTCGGATTGACCACCCGGTTACTCGACAGTAAAGGTTATGAGCGAGGCAATGCCAGCATCGGCCAGATCTACTACGATGTGGATCGCAAGGTGCGTCTCTCGACAACCGACCCGATCATCACCGAAAGCAACTCGAATATCGTCGCCGAAGGGTTGTGGAACGTCACCGATCAACTGCGCCTCTCCGCCGACGCTGAATGGGATCGCAACGCCAGCACCAACCTGGTCCGCAACTTCAAAGTGGCCTACCGCTCCGATATCGACCACCTGCTGAGCTTCGGCTACCGCTTCACCAAGGATGAACTGGAGCAGACTGACCTGACGATGATCTGGCCGCTATCGACCCAGTGGAGTATGCTCGGGCGCTGGCAGCAGGATATCCTGGGCAATGAAGCGCAGGACCTGATCGCCGGCCTGGAATACGAAAACTGCTGCTGGCAGGTCCGCAGCGTCTATCGCCAATGGATTACCGATGATCAGGTTTCACGCAAAAAAGAGGGCCTGTTCCTGCAATTTGTACTCAAAGGACTGGGGGGCATCGGCACCCGTGCGGCGGGCGATAGCGGCCCCCTGGCTAAGAATTTTCTGAAAGAGATAAGCGGTTTTGAAGAGCACCGAGACAATGACCAACCCCATTAAGCGATCACGCCTTGCGGTTCTGCCACTGCTGCTAACCCTGCTCGCAACCACTCAGCCGACTCAGGCCGCGGAGCAGTTTCTTGACCGGGTGGTAGCTATCGTCGACAACGACATCATCGTCCATACCGAGCTGACCCGGCGCAGCGCCAGCATTCGCCAGCAGCTGCTAGAGCGCGGCACCCAGCTGCCCGACCCGGCGACCTTTGCTCAGCAGGTACTGGACAAATTGATTATCGATCGAATCCAGCAGCACCTGGCAAGCGCCAGTGGCATCGAGGTATCCGACGACGAACTCAACAGCACCCTCGATCGAATTGCCAAGAGCAACGCACTCTCGCTCACCGAGTTCAAACAGCAACTCGAAGCAGAGGGCCAGAACTATCTTGAGGTGCGCGAACAGATCCGCAGCGAAATCCAGATCACCCGGGTCCAGGAACGCCGGGTTAATCCGCGCATCCATATCTCCGAGTTGGAGATCAACAACCTGCTGGCCTCAGAGCAGGGGCGAAAAGATGCCGAACCCCAGTTGCGTATCAGTCATATCATGATCCCCCTGGCGGATAACGCCAACACCGAGCAGGCCGCCGCAACCCGGCTGCTCGCAGAACAGATACACCAACAGTTACTTGACGGAGCCGATTTTGCGGCCACCGCGCTGGCAGTGTCGAAAGGACAGGATGCACTCAAAGGCGGCGACATCGGCTGGCGTAAACCCTCAGAACTTCCTGAGGACGCCGGAAAAGCCGTTGCCAAGCTGGCAGCGGGTGAGCTCACAGAGCCGTTTCGAGTCGGCGGCGGCTTCCACATTCTCAAAGTCATGGAGCGTCGCGGAGGTCAGATGCAGCTTCTCGACCAGACCCAGGTGCGGCATATTCTGATCAGTCCCAACGAGATCCGCTCTCCAGCCGAGGCCGAAATTCTCAGCCGCGAGCTGTTCCGCCGCCTCAGTGCCGGTGAAGAGTTCGCCCAGCTCGCCAAGCAATACAGCGATGATACCGGCAGCGGCAGCAATGGTGGCGATCTGGGCTGGACCATGGACGGACAGATGGTTCCCGAGTTCGAACAGACCGTTCACGCAACCGCAACCGGTGACATCAGCCCGCCGTTTCAGTCCCAGTTTGGCTGGCACCTACTGCAGGTCACGGATCGTCGCCAACAAGACTTCGGCGAGCAAATTTTACGCAATCAAGCCAAAGAGACCATCCGCAAGCGTAAGTTCACCGAAAACCTGTCAAGCTGGTTACGTGAGATCCGCGCCGAAGCCTATATCGAGATCAAGCTATAGCCCAGCCAGTCGCACTATCACAGACAGGCCGAATGCCACACGGCAACTCGGCCAGCCTGTTCTCGCATAGAATGTTCACTCACTGAGGCTCGCTTATAGAGCGTTCACTCGTCATCAGCCACCCTGATCCGTTACACTCGAGCCATGACCCAAACACCTGACCCAATAGCTTTATCTGCGCCCTGCCGCGCCAATATCGGCACCTGCAGCAAACGGCCTCAGTCATGAGTTGCTATCGTTTAGCGCTGACCCCGGGTGAGCCCGCTGGAGCCTGCACCTGCACCAAGCGGCCACAGCTATGAGTTGCTATCGTTTAGCGCTGACCCCGGGTGAGCCTGCGGGCATCGGCCCAGACCTGTGCATTCAGCTGGCCCAGCAAGCCCAGGCGCATGAACTGGTGGTCATCGCCGCGTCGGAACTGCTGCAACAGCGCGCCCGGCAACTTGGGCTGAGCCTGCGTCTGCGCCCGTTTGACCCCGCGCAACCACCGCAGCCAACCCGGGCGGGCGAGCTGTGCATCCTGGAAACGGCGCTAGCGGCGCCTGTCTGCGCGGGTGCGCTGAACCCCGCCAACGCCCCTTACGTGCTTGAGACGCTATCGCGTGCAACCCAGGGCTGCTTAGACGGCGTGTTCGACGCCCTAGTGACCGCCCCGATCCATAAAGGCGTGATCAACGACGCGGGCATCCCCTTCAGTGGTCACACCGAATTCCTGCAGCAGCAGACTGGCAGCGAGCAGGTGGTGATGATGCTCGCCACCGAAGGCCTGCGCGTGGCGCTGGTCACCACGCACCTGCCGCTGGCACAGATCCCTGCTGCGATCACCCCCCAGCGTCTGACCCAGATCTGTCGCATTCTCGATACTGACCTGCGGCGGCGCTTTGGCCTGCCGCAGCCCCGAATTCTGGTCTGCGGTCTCAACCCGCATGCGGGCGAAGGCGGCCACCTGGGCACAGAGGAACAGCTTATTATCGAACCCACGCTGGACGCGCTGCGAGCAGAGGGCCTGAACCTGATCGGCCCGCTGCCCGCCGATACCCTGTTTACCCCGCACCAGCTTGAACGCGGCGATGTCGCGTTGGCGATGTATCACGATCAGGGACTTCCCGTGCTCAAATACCGGGGCTTTGGCCAAGCCGTTAACATCACCCTGGGGATGCCGATTATCCGCACCTCGGTCGACCACGGCACCGCACTCGACCTGGCTGGCAGCGGCCAGGCCAGTATTGGCAGCCTGGTAACCGCCATTGACTACGCAATCCGCATGGTCGAGGCTTCAACCCTCTCCCGCAGCTCGACTCCAGAGACTACCCATACATGAAACATAAACCTCAGGGGCATCAGGCGCGCAAGCGTTTTGGTCAGAATTTTCTCGAGGATCAGGGCGTCATTGGCCGGATTATCCGCGCCATCAATCCTCGCCCGGGGCAACACCTGGTCGAGATCGGCCCCGGACTGGGCGCACTGACCGAAGAGCTCCTCAGCGGCTGCGGCGAGTTGGATGTGGTCGAGCTGGATCGGGATCTGATTCCGATCCTGCGCACCAAGTTTTTCAGCTACGGCGACACGTTTCGGATCCACGAGGCCGATGCGCTTAAATTTGATTTCCGCTCGCTGGCCGACGATCAACGCCCGCTACGGGTGATCGGCAACCTGCCCTACAACATCTCCACCCCGCTGATGTTTCACCTGCTCAGCTACAGTGGGCTGATTGAAGATATGTACTTCATGCTGCAGAAAGAGGTGGTCGATCGGCTAGCCGCCAAGCCCGGTGACAGTGCTTACGGGCGACTGGGAATCATGACCCAATACTACTGCGAGGTCTCCTCACTGTTCCTGGTCGGTCCCGAGTCGTTTAACCCCCAGCCCAGAGTCGATTCGGCCATCGTCAAGCTGCGTCCCTACACCGAACTGCCGCACCCGGCAGACTGTATCGGCGATTTTGAAGCCATGGTGCGTAGCGCTTTTGGCCAACGGCGTAAAACGCTGCGCAACAACCTCAAAAAACTCCTCCCCGGGGAGCAGATCGAAGCCCTGGGTATCGATCCCGGCTTGCGTCCGGAAAATCTGTCACTGAGCGATTTCGTTCGTCTGGCAAACCACTATACTGGCTACAAACAACAACAGGCCGCAGCAGGCGATACCCCGGAGAGCCATTCATGAGCGCCCAGCCCTTGCAGACCGATCAAATAAATATCGAAGTCGAGACCCGTTACCTCGACAACCAATCCGATCCAGACAACCAGCGTTATGTGTTCGCCTACCACATCACCATCAGCAACCAGAGCGAGGAATCGGTTAAATTGCTCAGTCGTTACTGGCGCATCACCGACGGCGACCAGCACGAGCAGGAGGTGCAGGGCCAGGGCGTGATCGGCGAGCAGCCCGATATCGCCCCCGGAGAGAGTTTCAGTTACACCAGCGGCACCGTATTGCCTTCGGAAGTGGGCATGATGGAGGGCCACTATGTGATGCAAAAACCCTCCGGAGAGCAGTTCCAAACCCCGATCAACGCCTTTACCCTGGCCCTGCCACACGCGCTCCACTAACGATGGCGACTTACGCAGTAGGCGACCTGCAAGGCTGCCTGAATGAACTCAAAGCGTTGCTCGCTCTGGTTAACTTCAGTGCTCAGGACCAACTCTGGATTGCCGGTGATCTGGTCAACCGCGGTCCTCAGTCTTTAGCGACGCTGCGCTTCGTTAAAGACCTCGGCGATCAGGCCCGCGTCGTGCTGGGCAATCATGACCTGCACCTGCTCGCGGTGGCCTTTGAAAAAAGAAAAGCCAATCGCAAGGATACGTTCGAGGCCATTCTTAACGCACCGGACCGCGACGAACTGATGCACTGGCTGCGTCACCAGCCGTTACTGCACCACGACTCCGCCAAAGGTTATGTGATGGTCCATGCCGGAATCCCTCCGATCTGGAGTCTGAGCAAAGCGATCGCCTGCGCCCGTGAGGTCGAAGCGGTATTGCAAAGCCCGCTGGCTGGCGAGTTCTTCGCCCAGATGTACGGTAATGAACCCAGCCGCTGGAAAGACAGTCTGGACGGCTGGGATCGCTACCGCATGATCACCAACTACTTGACCCGGATGCGCTTCTGTAACGCCAGGGGCAAGCTGGAACTCGACACCAAAACCGGACCGCAAAGCCCACCTCCGGGGTATGCCCCCTGGTTTAGTTTCAGTGACCGGCTTACCTCCCAGCATCGCCTTCTGTTTGGTCACTGGGCCTCGCTTGAGGGCCAGGCCGACACCCCCAATATCTATCCGCTCGATACCGGATGCGTATGGGGCGGCCCCCTCACCGCACTGCGACTCGAAGATAAACGCTATTTCAGCGTCCCCAGCGGTAGCCATGGGTAATTCGGCTCTTCATAACACTCTCCTTCACCATCACAACAACAGGGTGCATCCATGACTGAGTACCAACAGATCGATGCCAAGCAGGCGCAACAGATGCTCGAACAGGGGGCCGCAGTGGCTGATATTCGCGATCAATCCAGCTATCACAACGCCCATATCCGTGGCGCGGCGCATCTGGAGAACCACAACCTGCAGGAGTTTATTGATGCCGCCGATCTCGATGCACCCCTGATCGTGTATTGCTACCACGGCCACAGCAGCCAATCGGCGGCACAGTTTCTGCTCGAACGCGGCTTTGATCACGTTTATAGTCTGATCGGTGGCTTCGAAGCCTGGCAGCAAACCTTCCCCGAACTCTGTAGCAAGGACTGACATGGAGATCTACCAGGTTGGCGGCGCAGTCCGTGATCGACTGCTCGGGCTGCCTGTGTATGACCGTGACTGGGTGGTGGTGGGTGCCAGCGTCGAGCGGATGCTGGCGCAAGGTTACCTGCCCGTGGGCAAGGATTTTCCGGTCTTTCTGCACCCCGACACGCATGAAGAGTACGCCCTGGCGCGGACCGAGCGCAAAAGCGGTCATGGCTACGCCGGGTTTCTGTTTCACGCCGCGGCCGACGTGACCCTGGAGCAGGATCTGCAGCGGCGTGACCTGACCATTAACGCCATCGCCGCAGATAACCAGGGGCATTTGACCGATCCCTATGGCGGCCAGCAGGATCTGCAACGACGCCTGCTGCGTCATGTCTCCCCCGCATTTGCCGAAGATCCACTCCGGGTACTGCGCGTCGCCCGGTTTATGGCCCGGTTTCACCGCTTAGGTTTCAGTATAGATCCGACCACGCTGGCGCTGATGGGCGAACTCAGCAGCGGCGTTGAGCTGCAGGCCCTATCGGCCGAGCGGGTCTGGAAAGAGACCGAGCGGGCGCTGAACGAAGCCAATCCGGAACAGTATTTCATCACCCTGGCGCGCTGTGGCGCGCTGCAGCAACTGCTGCCCGAACTCGCCGCCGCCTTGCCCAGCAACAGCAATTACAACCACAATCACAACAGCAGCAGTTATGCTACGACTCCCGCCCTACAAGCCTTAATGAATGCCACGGCGACCAGCACCCAAGCCAGCGTACGCTGGTCGGTACTGTGCCGAACGGTTGCGACAGAGGCCGAACTGGAGCAGCTACAGCAACGACTCAAGAGCCCCAAACTGTTCAGCGACACCGCCAGGCTGTTGTGGCGCTATCACCAACACTTGTCCGACCCGCTCCACGCCGATGCCGTCATGGCCCTGTATCAGGGACTCGACCTGCAGCGCCGACCCGAGCGCCTCGCACCCTTTATCGAAGGCTGCCGGGCATTGACCGGACTCGACCCAACCCTACCCTTTGGCATAGCGGAGCAACTGCAGCAGCTACTCAATACTCTCGCGCAGATCCAACCCCGCACCCTGGTCGCGGAAGGCTTTAAAGGCGCGGCGCTGGGCCAGGAGCTGCAACGGCGTCAGCTAGCCTGTTTAGAGCTGGCGTTACAGCCATCAGCACCACAATCAGCACCACAACAGCCATAACTACCTATATTCAGACCGACCGACCCATAAATCCAACACTCTAAGCCTGCATCTTTCTTTTGTTGCTTCTGTTGTGGGTCGGGCTTCAGCCTGACATAGGTGGCACCGATGCCAGAGCACACCCCATCCGAACATAGGAAGCCGCCTGAGGGTTCTGTCAGAATGAATTCTGACCCACAAAACAAACTACCCAAGCTGCTTCTTTCTTTTGTGGGTCGGGCTTCAGCCTGACGCAAGCAGCACCAATGTCAGAACAAAGTACCGCCCACAAAAACCGAACCAACAAACCCCAGCTGCTCTTTCTTTTGTGGGTCGGGCTTCAGCCTGACATAGGTGGCACTTTGGTCAGCATTAAGACCAATCCATGCATGAATGACTGGTTTTGTGGCTGCAACATCCCAACATGGGTGGCTGCCTGGGGGGTTTGTCAGGATAGGAAGCCGCCTGAGGGTTCTGTCAGAATGAATTCTGACCCACAAAAACCAACACCCTCATTCTGCTTCTTTATTTTGTGGGAAGTGTCTTAAATGCAGGAGCAATTTCAGACCGAGCTACAAACCCAACCCACACATGGAAATTGGATTTACTGTGCCAGCTAATCACACTGCACCCGGCGGACCGCGTGCTCCCAGCCGGCATAATAGCGATCCCGATCCGCCGCTGATATCTCCGGCTCATACCGCTGCTGACACTGCCACAGCGCTTCCAGCTGTTCGAGGGATGCAAACACGCCCGCTTGTAAACCCGCCAGATATGCAGCTCCCAGCGCGGTAGTTTCGCTAATCTGCGGCCGCTCCACACTGGCATCGAGCATGTCGGCCAGGAATTGCATCAGCCAGTTGTTGCCCACCATCCCGCCGTCGACCCTTAGCGTGGTCAGCAGCACCCCATCCCGGTGCATCGCCTGTTGCAGATCCCGGGTTTGATAACAGACCGCCTGCAGGGCCGCGGTGACGATCTCCTTGATCCCGGTATCCCGGCTCAGCCCTACGATCGCACCTCTGGCACTGGGATCCCAGTAAGGAGCCCCCAACCCGGTAAACGCGGGCACCAGATACACACCATGGCCCAGCGGCGTCTGTACCGCCAACCCTTCGCTATCCCCGGCAGTGGCAATCAACTTGAGCCCATCCCGCAGCCATTGCAGCGCAGCACCGGCAATAAAAACACTGCCCTCCAAGGCATAGGTCACCTTGCCATCGAGCCGATAAGCCAGGGTGGTCAGCAACCGATGCTCTGATGGCAACGCCTGAGCGCCGGTATTAAGCATCAGAAAACAGCCGGTGCCGTAGGTACTCTTGGCCATCCCCGGGGAAAAGCAGGCTTGCCCAAACAACGCCGCTTGCTGATCACCGGCGACACCGAGAATCGGGATAGTGCCGCCCAGATGAGCAGCCTCTGCCACCCCGAAATCATCGGCGCTATCCATCACCTGCGGCAACATCGAGATCGGAATATCAAACAACCGTAGCAGTTCATCATCCCAGCATTGGCTGTGGATATTAAACAGCAGGGTACGCGAGGCGTTAGTCGCGTCGGTTCGGTGCACTCTGCCCGCGGTCAGTTTCCACAGCAAAAAGCAGTCGACGGTACCGAAGGCCAGCTGCCCCTGGCGGGCTTTTTCCCGCGCGCCCGGTACCTGGTCAAGAATCCAGCGGATCTTGGTCGCCGAGAAGTAGGGATCGAGCAGCAATCCGGTCTTTTCTCGGATCTGCGCCTCCAGCCCCTGCTGCTGCAACTGCTGACAATAATCCGCCGTGCGCCGGTCCTGCCACACAATCGCCCGATACAGAGGCTCACCGCTGTGCCGGTCCCAGACCAGCGTCGTCTCCCGCTGGTTGGTAATGCCTATCGCTGCAATCTGGTCTGCGCCTATGCCCGTCTGCGCCATAACCTGACGACAACAGGCCAACACAGATTGCCACAACTCCTCCGGCTCATGCTCAACCCAGCCATCCTCTGGAAAGTATTGGGGAAACGCCTGCTGTGCCGATCCATGGATGGCGCCTTGAGCACTGACCAATAGCGCCCGGGAGCTGGTCGTGCCCTGATCGATAGCGAGTATAAAGGGGGTCATAAGGTACCTGCGACAGCATAGGCAACACTGACGCCGGCATCCTGACTATTCGCAGAGCGTTGCATGGGTTCATTGTCGGGCACTATAGTGAAGCCTGATAACGCATAAAAGTACCGTTTAAGAGCTGCTGTTTATGAAAGTAGCGTTTCTAAAATACCGTTTATAAAGTGCCAAGTAATGATTCTAGGAGCCTGTCGGACTTAACACTAATCTGCTGCGGAAAAGTCGAATTTGGTCATATTTCCCGATCTCTCTCGTTAAATAGCTCGCTATTCACAAGCTGCGTCCCTGCAGCTACGGCACCGGTATCGCACTGGATGCGGCCGGTCGCGGTCTCAGCGTGCTGCTGTGCGAAATGCACGACCTAGGCTCGGCCACCTCATCCAACAGCAGTAAGCTGATCCACGGCGGACTGCGTTATCTCGAACACTATGAATTCAGGTTAGTCCGTGAAGGGCTTGCTGAACGCGAGGTGCTGCTAAAAAAAGCGCCGCATATCATCCGCCCGCTACGCTTCAGGCTCCCCCACCTGCCGCACCTGCGCCCCGCCTGGATGATCCGAGCCGGGCTGTTTTTGTATGATCATCTCAGCAACCGAACCACTCTGGCGGGCTCGCACGGTATAAGCTTTGGCCCGGACAGCCCGCTGCGTTCCGGTATCACCCGGGGCTTTGAGTATTCCGATGGCGGGGTCGATGATGCCCGGCTGGTCATTCTCAACGCCCTCGCGGCGCGTGAAGCAGGCGCCGACATTCGCACCCGCAGTCGCTGCGTGCAGGCATTACGTCGCGGCAGCCTGTGGCAGGTCAGCCTCAACAATCAACTAACAGGCGTGACCGACGTGGTTTGCGCCCGCGCCCTCGTCAACGCGGCGGGGCCTTGGGTATCAAGCCTGTTTGATACCGCACTGGCGAGCAAACCACCCCAGAAAATACGCCTGATCAAGGGCAGCCATATCGTTGTCCCGCGCCTGCATGATCAGCCAGAAGCTTATATTCTCCAAAACGAAGATCGACGTATCGTGTTCGTTATCCCGTTTGAAGAAGCGTTCTCGCTGATCGGAACCACCGACGTTGAGTATCAGGGAGATCCCGCAGAAGCGGTTATCTCTGATGCCGAGACCGAGTATCTACTGGCGGTCGTCAACGGCTACTTTAAACACACCATCGCTCGCGCCGACATAGTAATGAGCTATGCCGGCGTTCGCCCGCTGCTCGATGATGATGCCAGTGCGGCCCAGGCGGTAACTCGTGACTACTGCTTTGAGCTGGACCAGCCCGCCAATCAGCCCCCGCTGCTGTCCGTTTTCGGCGGCAAGTTAACCACGTACAGGAAGCTTGCCGAAGCGGCGGTTAACCGCATCGGTGTCTATTTTCCCCATGCAGGCCCGTCATGGACGGAAAGCCCTCCGCTGCCAGGGGGTGATTTTTGCGACAAAGAGGCGCTGCAGAGCCTCCTTTTGACCCAGTATCCCTGGCTTCCTAGTCCGATCGTCAAACGCTTCGTCCGCAGTTACGGCACCCGCAGCCAGCACGTTCTGAATGGCACCACCTGCATCACCGACCTGGGTCAGTACTTTGGTGCCGGGCTCTATCAACGCGAAGTGGATTACCTGCACGAGTACGAATGGGCGCTGACTGTCGAGGATATTATCTGGCGCCGCACCAAGCTGGGCCTGCACCTGACCCCGCGTGAGCAGCAACAACTAGCGGACTACCTGCGCGACGCCTCCCATGCAACCAACCTAAAGCAACCGCTGCACCCAAATCCGTAGCCACGCGGCTTGGTTCAAGCTCAACGACCTGCCCTTGCCCGGTCCATCCGTAAACCTAGAAATTATAGTTCAATGCGCTTATCCAACGGTTTCTATCCCGGTACTCTAGGAGCTGAGACATAAGCCAGGAGCATCTCAACAGGTCACGTGCACAGAGCCAAACCATTGATTCAGTTGCTGGATAAACGACTCATTGACCGCCTGTTCACCGGCACAGATACAGGCACACATGCAGAAGATGGTTGAAAGCCGGAAGCCTCTCTGACACCGATGAATGCGTGAATGGCTGTTTTTGGGGTAGTAGGTTGCATCGACCCAATAGGTGGGTTCATGTGTGCACGGATAGTGCCCGCCATCGATCCATGCCACCAAAATCCCATATTCTCCCCTAACCGTAAAGCTTGACTTCTTGGCGACGGGGCCACTGGCGATCAAATTTGCAAGGTCCATACAGACACCCACTTACAACAAGTCTGCCTTGGTACTGAACTGCCCAAGACCTCCTTCAGCCAATGCTTGCATTACTTATGCCTGAAATACTTTATTCAATAAAATCATACTATGGACGGACAATCCGCTCGAACAAGGGCGCAAGCTGTAAACATTATTGACAGCTATCGTGGTAAAAAGCGTTCGCCCAGAAGTGTCTGCGGCGATGATCGAGCGTCACTCCCAAGCAGCCATCGCCGGTTGATGGACGCCAGAGCCCCTTAAAAGCACCGGAATGCCACTACAGCAACAGAGAGTTGACATTAAGCTGCGCCAGAAATACGCTCGAAACACCTCTTTAAAATCTGTTTTTCACCCCAAAATAGACAAGATATGAACAAAGAACCCTCCCTCAAATTCAGCATTATTATCACCTCAATATTTGTATTGCTGATATGGTGGATCAAACTGAGTGAGCTTATGTTCGGGGGCAACCTGCATCAGCTGGGCGTATACCCTCATGCTCTCAGTGGGCTAATCGGTATTATCACTGCGCCTCTCATCCACGCTTCCTGGCCACATCTGATCAGTAACACCCTACCCATACTGTTATTGGGCAGCATCCTTATCTACGGCTATCCCAAATCACGCTGGTGGGCTCTATCAATCATCTGGCTGTTATCGGGCCTAGGGGTGTGGCTGTTTGGACGCGAGAGTTACCACTTCGGAGCCAGCGGCTTAGCTCACGGGATGTTTTTTTACCTACTGATAAGCGGCATGCTGCGGCGAGATAGACGCTCTATCGCCCTGTTGATGGTGGCCTTTTTTATGTATGGCGGGATGTTGTTGTCGATACTCCCCCGCGAGCCCGGCGTTTCTTACGAATACCACCTGTTCGGAGCCCTGGGCGGCGTACTCTGCGCCATAGGATTTCGCCATTGGGACCCGAAACCGCCCCGTAAAGTTTACTCATGGGAGCGCCAACCCGATGATGTGGAAGACCCGATCATCGGTGACCAATGGAAAGTCGAGCACGGAGCAGACCCCGAGGATCCAAATCATTGCGACAAGCAGTCGTAGGATAGAAACAAGAGCCTAAGAAATACGAAACCGAACATGGAAGACCCGACCCCGCTGTTGCAGGTGGTCATGTGTATCGAAGGGTGCCGCACCCTTTGGCGCACCAAAACAAGCCCGTTTTACTGGCAACATTTCCGTTTATAAACTTTATCCTGACACTACCGCGCCAGAACAAAGAACTACTTAGTTTCGTCCTATAAATCTAGAACTGGGCTCAAAATTAGAGCTTACTCATCCCTGACGTTCTTTTGCTTAGGTAGGTGGTCGCGTATTGTCGAATAATTCGTACCGGTCTCGCCCTCCGTCCTTCGCCCTATACATCGCTAAATCAGCCTCCTTCATCAGCTGATTGATGCTATCGTTATAATTCTTAAATAAGGCGATACCTATGCTAGGCGTTGTGAAGTAAGCCTTCCCGCCAATTTCGTGAGCAGGACGCAGGTTTTCGAGTATGTCTTCAGAAACTTGTATTGCATGGTCCTTTGCAGCCACCCAATCTTCACCTAAGCCACTTAGCAAAACCATAAACTCATCGCCGCCCAACCGGCCTACCGTATCCGTTTCACGCAGAGTTTTGAGTAAACGACTAGCAGTATCCTGTAGCACAGAGTCACCTGCGTCATGACCTTCCGTGTCATTGATTTCCTTGAAATGATCCAAGTCGATCATCACCACCGCGCCATACTGCGTGTGGCGCGAAGACTCCGCCAGTGCACGTTCAATCCTATCCAACAGCAATCGCCGGTTAGGGAGCTGTGTCAAAGGATCGTAGAATGCAAGCTGAGTGATCTTCTCTTCCGCTTGCTTTCGATCGCTAATATCACTGAAGACCACCACAACACTTTCAATACTGTCATTTACGGCGATAGGGGTAGCTGTCATTTCTACCGGAAAGAAAGTTCCATCCTTACGAATAAACGTCTCCTCGATCTGTCGATATTTGCCATCGTGTAGCGTCAGATACGCGGGGCATTCTTCGACAGGGTAATGACCCCCATCGGGTCGGCTGTGGTGAAACAGTTCGTGGCTGTTACAAGTTAAGGCTTCGCCAGCTGTATATCCAAGCATGTTGATCGCAGCAGGATTGATGAAGACTGTTTGTCCTTCAGCGCCCATGCAGTACACCCCCTCCCCTAAGTGGTTCAGCATTGTCTTGTGCTGCAAAAGAGTCTTGTTTACGTCCAACAATCGACCGTTCATGTTCTTAAAGTGAAAAAGAAGATAACCACCTAACACTAGTAACAATGAAAGTGCGGCAAAACCCCATGTTATTAATGGTTGTGCCAATTTTTCAATCGCCAATTGTTTGGAGCTAGGGTGAATATTTAACCTCAGCATCAAAGCCTCAACGGGGCTGTAATTCAAAGGAGAGGTAAAACCGTAATATTGACCTACAGCTGCAGCTGGCGAGTTCGGTTGAATGCCTAATAAAGCCATCGCTACAGCCTCTGTTACCTGCTGTGGAACGTGAGGCATCACTGCAACAGGCCATTCTGGATACAATTCGGTAGATAGGTGGAGCGGATACTTTTCTTGCTTTTTAGCGTTCAGTATTTTGAAGTCGGATAGCTGTATTTTCCCCTCTGCTGCAAGGCTTTCCAGCACACCAGTGCGAACAAATCCGATATCTGCCTTTCCTCTCGCTACCTCAAAGACAGTCTTATCTTGGGGGGGGCCGATAAACCGTTTATTGTAAAATTCAGTAGTAACATCGATTCCAGCCTTTTGAAGCTCCCATTGCTGTGCAAGGAAAACACCCAGTGCATCATCTCTAGCCGAGACGATAGATAGCCCAGTGAGATCACTTAAAGCGTTCAGGTTGATACTATCTGCTCTAGCAAAAATCACTCCGCCAAATTGAGCAAAAGGATGCCCATCAGCGACTCTTATCAGAGTAGCAATAGCTGACAATTCGGCTCCTATGCTCTGGATCACGTACTCATCTGGGTGAGTTATTACGAAATCTACTGCCTTGGCTTTTATAGATTGCCGAAGCTGGGGATAGAAAAGGGGAATAATCTCAAACTGATACCCAGGTAACACTCGGGAGAGATAAGTCGCTGTTGGTTCCCAGCGCTTACGAGTCGCTTCTAACGATCGAAATGAATGAACACCAATTTTAAGGATGCTACCTTCAGCAGAATATTCTGACTGAACTGAGTCAGTATCCGCCAGCGAGGAACCAGCAGCAAGCAGTAGCAACAACGCAAAGAGAGTTTGTGCTGCCCCGTGGGTACGGTGTAAGAGCGACTGCGTATACGTGATAAAAGCCTTCCTAGCCCTGCTTACCATGATCTATACCACCGTCATTCCCTGTTATTAACGACAGCCCATCCCTTTGGTTCGGCTATTAGTATACCGTTTTTTACTGTTTCGCGGGGATGAGCTAAGGCAAGTAAACTCTATGAATCGCCGCCAGTTTGATAACAATACCTGCATATCAATAACAGCTTTGGGCAGGAACAGAATACCCGGGGTAGTTCATACTTGTTCTTGCACATATGGCTTCGCCCAAATCTTATTACTTGGGTCCGGGTGACTTCCATTCATAATAATTGCATCAACGATACGAAAAGACCGCCTCAGTTCCTTCAAGGCCTATGTCCGATCCTGATAGTAAAGCCAAAATTTAGCTCTTCGTAATCTATCCTCAAGCATGACCGTAAAGTCGCAATAGAAGACCTTACTATTAACCCGGCGGCAAATACATTCACGAAGCGCAGCGGATGGCAGGATGCTCGAAGTACTTTGCTACCCTCTCCAGCTTCTTCTGCAGCATCCGTATGTGGCTCTGTACCTTATTAGCATTAGGGGATAATAAGCTAAGTTACCCACAACCATAAAAGCACAGAAGCCAAGCCCTATCGATTGATAATTATCAGTTTGGCATACTTTTTATACGAATAATGATCGATCAAGTATCAATGACTTAGCGATTTTGAGTATTTCTGATAATTCAGGGGATCTGAAGGGCCAGGCTCGCTTGATTACGGGATGAAACACACCTCCTCAAAAGGTACGTTTTGACCACCTAAACGAGGCTGTTGGTCGATACTCTGAGCGCAGCCGGATTTGATCCGGATTTTATCTTCCCCACGGGGGGGGCAGATCAATCAGGCAACCTTGTTGTCCAGCATAGACTCGGAAGCATCAAAGCCTCCAGCTGCAATTATAACGCCCTTCCGAGCAGCTTCTAGGGCCAGTTCATCGAGAATGTCACGGGGTAACTTGGATTGGTCGAACATTGCCTTGATCGTTATTGGATCAGCGCCAAGTTCTTTTTTAGTTACCAAGGACACCGCATCATCAAATGTATGGATCTTTACGGTCTTCAAATGCTTTTCCTATGGATAAGTCGGTTTTTAATAATCGCATCAATTTTGTACACTAGAATCACGAATCCTGATCACAAGCGGCGTAAATATTGATAAACATAATGTTGATCGACTTACACTTTCAGAGCACATTGGCAATGGTTTTGGTATAGGTCCTCTAATTCACTAAGCGCCATGGAATTTAACCGCCGATATTGCTCTTGCTTGGTCATTTCGACCGTGTTTTCAAGAGGGCAGCTCTCAGACGCTTTCTTGAAAGCGCACTCAACAGCAGTTAGATTAAAAAGAATGCTGATAAGGCTGCTCTTTTCATGATTTTCGATCATGGCGTACATCCTATACTCCCTGGTCAGGGCCCGTGAACCCATACTAAGCCGCAGGTAAATATTGCTCCCTCGGCTGAACCTCAATTAACTTAGATCTAAAACCAGAAAAGCCGCCATTTATGGCAGCTCCTTTATTGGCGTCCTTGATGGCTACCCACCTATTCCATTTGGTGGCACTTCCTGTGTGTCCTTGTAGCTTGGGATCAATATTGCACTAGCTGAACGTCTGCGAACATAGGAACAATTCCTAGATTACCGGAATGCGAAATATTACTTTATCATACGCGTCAAAAGGTACTTTTTGGCCACCTAAACAAGGCCGCTGGCAGATACCCTGGGTGCGGGGATGGGTCAGTGGATTACGGCCTGACTCACCCTCTGCCCCCTTAAGCGCCATCTAATGACTCTGGTGCAGAGCGGTGGTGCAGGCAACGCGCTTGGGCGGGTCAGGGTGTAAGGGCGGTGAAGGAGCTATCGGGAAGCTGCTAACTCGTCTCCATTTCATGGGTCTTAGCAACGCTTGGCTCAACATAAGCCTCAAAGACACGGCGACCATCTCTTAGATCTACAAACTGCCATGGAATGTCGGGGAATACTTCTTTGGCTATCGTCAGGCACTTATCGGGGTGGCCATTTCCATTCTGATCACAATGATCACTGATGGCAGTAGTAATCCTTACTTTCCCGTTCTCATACTTCTTCATTGAGATTCAATCCTTGGTTAACAGCATCCCACTTAAATAGAGCCACCTCTCTAGGAGGCTGGCCGAGCCTAGCGAGAGAGCTATATTTTGAGTCAGATTTGTCGTTCATTTGCGAAGAATAGTGGTTTTATTTGCCAAAAATTAGCGTCAAATCTGGCCCCCTCTATCTTAAGAGAATGCGAATTTCGCACGACTGCATGGATGCAGGAGGTAGAGCAACGCAGGAGCGGTTGCCGAGTAGGTCAGTCGATTCTCGGTCAGGCTCCCAGGACCGCAAGCTACTTAATTCATGTGCTGAATGCAGCGCTCCTCGTTGCTACGCAAGTGAGGCTGACTTGATTAATTATAGGAAGGGGTGTTCACCAGTTGCCAGATAGAACTATAACCACGCAGCTGCATTAATACCGTAGGGATAATTCCTATTTTGAATATCCGTGTCGACTGCTATAGAACTGACTTCGCTCAGGAAGGCTCATATTGACTTGGGACGGGCTTGACACAAGCTGCTGTGCCAACCCTTTAACAACGTCCGTAGATTTCATAGGTGCCTGTGCCAGATCCTGTAGCTGAAGAATGACAGGAAATTTAGCAGCAACGGCAGCGAAGGCTATGCCAAACTCTTCGAATCAGCCCTTACCGGGCTAGTAGAGGACTTTCACTTCCAAGTCATCCCGGGCGGCCACCACTGCGGGCCGGGAGAGTACCTGTCAAGGCGCTTCGCGCCATGCCTGGCGCACCATCAAAACCCCGCGCGCTGCGAGGGGCCTCAATATGCGCATTCTTACGGCACGAGTGATCAGGTCTTGTCTCACCCTGAAGCGGGTTGAATGGTGTAATTCGTTACCAAAAAATCACTTCGGAGATGCCCTCTTTCTGAAATTGAAGATTTAGAAATGACTTGGATTTAAGTGCGAGGTGAAGTCGACTAAGTCGATGAAAGCGCCCAATCTATATGGGCGCTTACATCTACAAAACGGTCATCAATATTGACAGTACCACTGCGCCACATCATGAAACCTTTTCAAGGAATGCTAGGAGCCTGTCGGACTTGGCCGATCGTAGCGAGGGAAAGACGATTTGAGGCAGATTTTTCGATCTTTTGAGGCGAATAGCGAGCTATTTAACGAGAAAGACCGGGAAATATGACCAAATTCGGGTTTTACGCAGTAGATCAGTGTTAAGTCCGACAGGCTCCTAGGCGGCCACAATGCCATACGCTATTTCTAGCAGGTGCTCCTCATGCTCCCTGTCAGGAGGTATGTATTACAACTGTATCGACTTAGCGGTCATCCGAATTGAAGCTACATAGCCCTTAGCTAACTGCAATAGTCGGCCCAGAGCGGACGCACGCACCTGATCTAACTGGACTTCAGCCTGCACAACAAACGATCAACAACAGACACTCAAAATGAAACTTGTACCGATGTTGATAATAAATCCCGATTATCTCTACCCAATAAGCGGGATATTTCCTGAACGCTCTTACTTGACCGGAGCGCTGAGTTAAGCCGTGCTCCGCAACTGGTAAAAAGCCGTGGCGCTTACCGCTAAACGCCACCAACCTCTCGTGCTTGCAGTCTTCACACCGAACCTGCAAACAACCATATTCCCGGCGACCACGTTGAAGGAAGTGATCGAAATCCCGCTGTACGTAGCCAGGCAACGCCTACCCTGCGAATCCAGATATTGTTTGAACACCGGGTAATACTGCTCGATGATCGGATCAAGAAGGGTTAATTCTGTTTGATGGGTTCGTAGCGATGTTCCATCGTAAAAAAAGCCTGTCCACTATTGCAGGGACAGGCCGAAGGAGAGGAGATTTTTTCGTTCTGGCAAGAACTAGTTAGCCTGGCTCAGCTTATCTTTCTTGCCCATCCCGGCACCGGAGATCGCCGTCTCTTGATTGAAAACCTCAAGATCGGAGATCAGGGTGTCACCACGGAGCTCGTCAATATCTAATCCCCACTTGGCAAAGTTGCTGCTGACCGTATGCTTCTCGACCAGCACCTTGGAGTTGTAATGCCCCATCTCTTCCCGGGGGAACAGCATCTTGTCCAGATCAAATGAAGGCCGTGGCTGGGCGGTGACGTAGAGGGCGATATCCACTGCCTCCTGCTTGGTCAGGTTGGGGTTGCCCAAAGGCATATTGTACAGCAGGTAGGTTGGCAGCTTTTCCGGTTTGCTCAGGCCCGCTCCGGTGTTATAGGAGCGCCCACCCCAGACCGGAGGGAACTTGGCTGCCACCAGTCCCTGGCCGTCGTCCATGTGGCAGGAGGCGCACTTTTCGGTATATAGCTGCTTGCCGTTTTGGTAGCTCTCAGGGGTCGCCGCCTTGATCATCGGCAGCACCCATTTCTTGCCCCACCAGATCTTGCTGAAGGCCGGGTTCACCGGTTTCTTGCTGTTCATTGTGATCGGCAGTCCTGAGGACAACCAGGTCACGTAGGTGGCCATCGCTACCGAGGCCTCGCTATCGATGATGGGGCGCTTGCCGTTCATGCTGCGCATAAAGCAGTTGTTGATGCGGTTTTGTAATGTTTGGACGGTCTTCTCGCGGGGCGAATAGGCGGGAAACGAGGTGGCGGTACCGATGAAAGTGCCCAGGGTCTTAGCCTTGCCGCCATCCAGGTGACAGTTGGAGCACTTGAGATCATTGCCCACCAGCTGTTTGGTTAGGGGATGGGTGTTGGTGTTGTAGATGATCTCTTCACCCAGCTTCACCATGCGCCCCAGCTCTCCCGTTGGATAAACGGTAGGCGGATCCGGCAGGTCTGGCCTCTCCACCGCCATCACACCCATACTCAAGGCCCCTGTTAATGATAAAATCAGCGCTACGTGCGTCTTCATGATGTATTACCTCAAATGGTATGGATTGAACTCGCTGGACTATTGAGGGAATGGAAAAAAAGCATCCTTGCTTTAGATTCCAGATTAGAAACTGTAATTCACGATCAGGTTGATCTGCTCCATCTCCGCCTTGTTCTGCTGAAAATTAGCATTGCCGGTGTCGTCCTTATCGTGCTTGCGCACGTATAACAATTCCGCCTTCAGCCCCTTGGCCCAATGATCCATTTTGTAGATCAAATCGACATTGGTTTGACTAAAGCTGGGGAAGGCATATTTGTTGAATTTAAATTTGTCGAGGCCGCTCAATGCATTGCGGTTATGCTGACCGTGGTCGATCACCATCGTTAACCCCTGGACTCCCACCTTGCTCATGTCATATTTCAGGCGCACCAGCCAGGTACTGGTATCTCCAAATCCATCGCCTAACTCACGCTTCTGAAAGGTAAACAGCGGGTCTTTTCCCCATTCACGCGGCTTGGTGAAGCGGCCATCATCGGTGGTGTGGTTGGCGGCCAGAGTCAGAGTTGCGCCATGACCCGCGACGCCCACTTTAAGGCCGAAGGTGTTCGACTCAAAGTCATCTTCCACGAACAATTTGGCTTCATCGGTGTTACCGCCGTCACCCACGATATCCTGACGAATGTACTGGCCACCAACGATGTATGTCAGCGCCTCGCTCTTGATTTTGTACCCCGCTTGAAGATAAGCGGAGTTCATCACATTGTCCCAGTAGTAATCCCAGGCTTGAATATTGAGCCCCTTGACCCCTTTATAACCAACGTTCGCCACGGCCACATAATCGGTATCCAAATTACCGGCGTAATCGGAGTTGGCGCCAGCGACGGTCTTACCCTGGGGCAATGTTCCCACCGCCTTATCCAGACTCTTGAATTCACCGGTCCCCCGTACCGCGATGCCGCTAATCACGCCGAACTGCATTGGCACATTCTTGATGGCGTTGTTGCGGTACCAAGCCCCCTCAAACAGCCCCGGAATCATGCGACCATCAAAGGCATTCATAAAGGGCGTGTTTATTTTCATTCGCCCTGCGGTCAGCGTGTGCTTGGTGTCAGTCCAACTCAGATAGGCTTCCCCCAGCAGCGTCACGGTGTCGTCATCAGGATGTACCAGATCAAACATGGCCAATTCATAGCGACTGCTTTTACCGGTAACCGGATCAACGGTGTCCTTATTGCTGTTGAGATCCTGGGACAGGTAGCCAGCAACGCCGATGCGCCAGCCGTCCCAGTTACCGGTTTCAATTTTCAGTTTGCCGCCCGTCGCCAGGGCATGCCAATCTTGCGAGGCGTCCTTGTTATCGGTTTTCATGTACATCGTGCGCCACTGCCCACTGACTTTGCTCTCCTCCAACGCCGCGGATAGTGAGTCTGCAGCGAACAGGCTGGATGGCAACATCAAGGCGGAGAGTATCGCCGTAGCTGCCCTGCAAGGAAGTTGCTTTTTCATAGCTTTAACCCATATCGGTTTTAGTAAAAACTTGATAACCCGGAAGGCAGTTATCTCTTCGAGGCGATCATAGAGTTCGCAGGGATGAAACCTGTAGTGGCAACCCAGATCCTGTTTCTCTTAACGGGTAACCTCCTAAAAAGGATGAAAGATTAACGGTTATCACTGTTTGAGCGCTTGCAACTCCAGCGCAGTCGAAGACGTATAAGCCCCCTGCCGTCAGGCGCGGATGCGGCCTAAAAACTGTCGTTTACCGCTGTCCATAGTCGCTCCGTTTGAAAACATAAACTGTTCAGGTCTTCGTTTATGTCCGTTATTATCCGGCGGCCCGGAGCCGTTGAATATGTGGAAAACCACATTCGATATATGGATATTGACCCAGATCAATGGTTAGCTCGCGGGCTTAGGCTTGTGTTGCCCCGGCATGGACAGAAACCTCACCACCGAGGATAGATTTCGCTCGGAACGAACCGCATCATGAAGAACAATGGCAAGATCGATACGCCTGCTGCGGCGGATGTTACTACTGCGACTGCGGCTCCCTCTGTGGCTTTTGCCGCAGCCAGCCTCGGCAACCCAAGTCAAGCTGGGAGCTTGCTAGCGGGTTGTTACTGCTGGTGATATTGATCGCGCCGCCGACCCGTGTGGCAGGCAGCACCATCTACCGCCGGGTCGATGATAACGGCGTGGTGAACGTTACCGGGTCAAAGCAGATCAAGGGCAATCTGGCACCCCGACTTACACCCTGAACCGTGAAACCAACCCCCGTGTTCGATTGGCCAATGCGGCCAAGGCTTCACTGGAGCTGGCCATCTGCTCGGCACCGTCGGCGGATTTTTCACTGATCGAATTGATCGCGTCAATGTTTTTGTTGATCTCATCGGCCGCACTGCTTTGCTCTTCGGCGGCGCTGGCGATCTGGGTGGACATGTCGGTGATAGTCGCTATCACCTGGCTCAAGCAGGCCAGTGAGTGGCCCGCTTCTTCGACCTGTTCCACACTGCGGCTGGCTGCCGCCTCGCCCTGTTTCATCGACACGACGGCGTCGCGAGTGCCGTTCTGTACCCTGCTGATCATATCCACAATCTCTGACGTTGATTCGCGGGTGCGCGAGGCGAGCGTGCGAACCTCATCGGCGACCACGGCGAAACCACGGCCCTGCTCGCCTGCCCGAGCGGCCTCAATCGCCGCATTCAGGGCCAGCAGGTTGGTCTGTTCGGCGATGCCATTGATGACATCCAGGATGGCCCCGATCTGTTCGCCATCCTGTTCGAGCTGGGCAATGATCTGACCTGTTTGCTCCAGTTCGCCGACCAGTCGATGAATGCTGCCGGTGGTTTGGGTCACAACCTCTTGCCCGGCACGGGATTGTTGCTGGCCTTGTTCGGAGGCCTGTGCCGATTGGGCCGTATTGCGGGCAACCTCCTGCACGGTGGCAGACATCTCATTCATGGCGGTTGCCACCAGCGTGGTTTCGGTGCGTTGCGCGTATGCGTCCTGCGAGATCTCTCGACTCAAAACGCACAGTTGATCGGCGACGTTGGCGACTTGGCTGACATCCCCGACGATGGTGGTAATCATGCTGCGCAATTGTTCGATAAAGGCGTTGACGGCGATGCGCAACTCCCCGATCTCGTCGTCATGACTGACCGGTAACTGAACCGTCAAGTCGCCATTGCCGTCGCTTAAGCCAATGATCAACTGGCTGGTTTCGCGCAATGGGGTAACCACCAGGGTTCTAAACATCACATAGATGATCAGCGTGATGCTTATCAGTACCCCGATCGAATAAACGATCATGATGGCGGTCGCACGACTGAGGGTCGCCGTTGTGGCGTCATTGACTGCCTCACTGGCGGTGGCAATGCGTCCATCACTGGCGGCGATGCCGGCATTAACACTGGCCTTGGACATCCCGATCAGTATTTCGCCCAGGTTGTCGCCGTCGTAGACGATGGGGTAACGCTTTTCTATCACCGCGTCCTGATCGGGGCGCTGATACGGGGTCATGGCCGTGCCATCTTGATTCAGAAAGGTGGCGTAGGCCACATCCAGGTCATGGGCGGCTTCATCCTGGAAGGACATCAGCCCGATATGGTCATAGCCAAGAATTAAGTCCGGCGCGGTTTTGGCCATAAACCGGCCGATGATGTCGGCTTTGGATGTCAGTGCCGATATCAGGGCCTGTTCAGAACTGAGCTGTTCTGTTTTCAAGGCATCCAGGGCGATACGGGCTTGCTGCCGCGCCGAGTCCCTGATCTCCTGGTAGATGAAAACAGCACCGATGGCCATAACCAGCAGCACTGTCGCCAGAATAGGCGTCTGAAATTTTACCGCCAAGTTCATTTTTTTGCTGATACCAAACATACAAGCTACTTCCTTAGCAGGTGATCTTGCGAGGCCAATATATGTTGTGCGCAATGGCGTCGGTTACCGCGCCAGGGCAGCTCCCCGAGCAATAGCCCCGATCCGGTTTTTGCATTTGGATGGAGCTACCGCGCCCCCTTATTAGTGAGCTAATATAAGTCTTCGCCGGTGGCGTACTGGGTGATCTCTCTCGCCTTATCGTAGTCGGCATCGGTGGCGACGAAATAACCGGTGACCCGGGCGGCTTTCAGCAACGGATCGCCTTGCTCTAGGGCGACCAAGAACGCCTGTATCTTGTTGGCTTTAGCCTCGGGCATGCGGTCGGCGACCGCCCAGGGCATCTGAGTATAGGATTCGCTGGTTGCCAGAACCTGCATCTTCGACACATCGATCCTTTGGGTAACGGCAGCAAGGTCCAGGATCACATCTCCGGTACCGGCCGCATCGGCGGCCTTATTGTAGACGGCAACGGCGGCCGTCGGCGGGTTGCGGGAGAACTTGGCTTGGTAGTCAGTCCCCTCGATCAGGCCATGCTGCTTCAATAGGGCGGTGGGGGCAATGTAACTGCCCATCGCCTTTCTGCCGCCGCCAAACAGTATTGTCTTCCCTTTCAGGTCGGCGATGCTCTCGATGCCGCTATCCTTGCGGACCGACAGGGCGCCGGCAATATTCCGCTTACCGCGCTCTTCTTGCGCCACGATCACCTTATAGCCCTGTTCCTTGTGACTTTTGATGTAGTGGTATTGGTTGTAGTGAACCAGGTCGAACTCCTTGTTCTCCACCCCTTTCCAAAAGGCTGGAAAATTCTTGGCGGTCACCAGCTCCACCTTCTCCCCCAGCACCTCAGACAGCTTTTCGGCCAGGGGTTGGAAGGCCTTGTAGGTGACCGCGACGGAGCGTCGAGGAAACACACCCAGCTTGATATCGGCCCAGGCCGAGGCGGTATCCAATAACGTTAAGGCCGCTAAGGAACCGGCAATAAACAACTTCCTATTGATCATATGGATCAGTCTCCTGAAAATAATACTAATAAACAAACGGTTAGCCCTGTTGGGACCTGTCAGCTCCTGGATAGCAGGGGCACGGCCTCTGCAACCCGCAGTAATAACCCTCACCACGACGTATCAACCGATACGCTCGATCCGTGCCGGCAGCGCCTGTCGGGCCGATGACCCCACCACCCAGTCCAACAGCGTGGCATGGCCCTTGCGACTAGGATCGAGCATCCCCAGATCATTGAGGTTGATACCCGCGGCCAGCTCCGGTCGCGATGGTTGCCATTGATCGCCGATCTGATGGGCGCGGGCGCCCAGCTCGCGGTGGCCGAAGCCGTGTTCGATTCCCAGGGCACCGGGCATAACGCCCTGGCGCACCCGTACCCTGGCCTCAAGGCTGCCGCCGGGGGTGCTGATGCGCACCCGCTCGCCCTGCTCGATCCCCAGCCGCTGGGCATCTTCGGCGCTGAGGTCCACCGCATTCTCCGGCTGTAGCTGTCGCAGCCGGTCGGCGGCGATAGAGCAGCTGCTTTGCAGGTGCGACTTGTAGGAGCTGAGGCGAAACGGCCACTGCGCGCTCGGATAAGCGTCATCAAACGTTGTGCCGTCGGCCAGGCGCTGGGGATAGTAGCTGGGACAACCCAGATAGCGCTCGCCACTGAACGTGTTGCGGCTGGTACCGACCTTCTCATTCCAGATACACAGTGGACGCTTCCAGACATGCTTCAGCCGGTCGCCCTGATAGGCCTGATCGGCATCCTCGAAACGGCCGCCACGGGCATAGAGATAGGCCACCTTGCGTTGTTCATCGGCTTTCAGGCTGCGCTCGATGGCCGGCATGATACGGCTCAGGCCGGACAGTTCGATGTCGTCATCGCTGGCATCGGGCACCGCCTTGCCTTTGAAATAGGCCACGTTGGCACCGGCCCGCAGGTAATAGTCTTCTGCCCGCTGCAACGGATGCAGCTGGCCCTGCGGATCGGGAATGGCGCCCTCTCCGAAGCCGGGCAGCTGCATGCGCTCGGCGACCGCGATCAGGAAGCTTTCCAGCGTTATGGGATCGCCTTGCGCGGTCTTGGCCAGCCGCGGCGCCACCACCGGCCAGCGGCCGGTGGCCAGCTTGGTCAGGGTGCCGCTCCAGGCGCCGGTCCAGCCCCAGCTCTCATAGCTGATGCTGTCCGGCACGATATAGTCGGCGAAGGCGCTGGTCTCGTTGATAAATGGATCCACCGCGATAAACAGCGGTAACTGCTTCGGGTCCTTGAGCTTGTCCTGCACCAGGCTGCGTAGCCCGGCCTGACCGTAGATCGGGTTGCTCATATGACTGATCCAGGCCTTGAGTCGATAGGGGTAACCGGCCAGGGCTGAACTCAGATGCTCGCTGAGTATCGGCGGTGAGAACGGGTACCAGGGCTGTTCCGAGGGATAGGGATTCTCACCGGCGGCCAGCTTGCGCTGGTACTCGCTGGTTTTCTGATAGGGAAAACGGGAGCGGGACAGGAACACGCCCCTGGGCTTCACCATCCCCGGGAATTTCTTCAGGTTGTAGCGCGGTCCGGCACCGAAGGCGGGGAACTTGCCACCGGTGCTGGAGACGCCACCCTTCATGTTGCTGTTACCGACCAGGGCGTTGAGCATCAGCACCGCATAGGCGGTGTAGAAACCGTTGCTGCTCATCATGCCGCCGTGGGTATCCACCGCGGCCTGCTTGCCGTAGCTGGTGAACTTCTCCGCCAGGGCGCTGATCTTCTCAGCCGGTATGCCACAGATTTCGCTGTACTGCGCCAGCGTATAGCGCTGAGCTTCCTCCTTCAGTCGCTGCAGGCTCGATTTCACCGTGATCGGACCGCTGTTGGTGTCTACCCGCCGCGTCACAAACAGCTCGGCTGCGGCCATGCTGTGATGGCCTTGCAGCTGGTCACCGACCTGTACCGCGTACTGATCCTTGTCACCGTAGCGCTTGCCCTCGAAGGGCAGGTCCAGATCACTGAGTCGCAGGAAGGCCCCCTCGCGTTTATGCCCCGGCTCACTGATCACCAGATGGGTGGCATTGCACCAGTGGGCCTCGCCGGCAGCAGCTGCCGCCTTGGCACCGGGCTGACTAAGGAAGCTGCGATCAAAACGCTGCTGCTCGATGATCCAGCCAATCATCCCCATGGCCAGCGCCGCGTCGGTGCCGGGCGTAATGGGTAGCCACTCATTACCCGGTTGGGCGGCGAGGCTGGAGCTGTTGGGCAGTACCGGGGAGACCACCACATACTCCAGACCGCGGGTGCGCGCCTCGGCCAGCTGCCGAGCCTGACGCTTGAACGGGTTGCCGGCCTGGGCCGGGGAGGTGCCGATAAACAGTCCGAAACGCACATGCTCCCAATCGGGTTTGACGTGGGCGTATTTCTTCAGGTCGTTCATCAGTGCCCCGGAGCCGGCGCGAAAGGCGAAGCCGCAATAGGCGCCGTGATGACCGTAGTTACGGGTGCCGTAGCTGTTAAACGTGAAACGTTTGACGAAGGCGTCACGACCTTCGTCGCCAGCCGCCGACACCAGCAGCTGGTTGGCCTTGGGGCCGTATTCGGGGTTGGCCGGATCCAGTGGT
>SDWN01000772.1 GCA_004195305.1 Neptunomonas sp.
GGCCCAGGTACAGGTAGCGCATTAGGCGCCTGGTGCGGATGCACGCGTTTTTGAGCGTCGTGCGCCAACCCATTGAGTTGCCGGGCTAATGGGTTGGCAGTTGGCGGATGTGGCCGTTACTGTCGAGGGCAACCTGGACGGTTTCGGCGTCGGTAATTTTGCGAAAGCCTGATCCGTCGGAACAGCGCCCCCAGACTTCAACCTGGATACAGATTGAACTATTGCCGGTCTCTTTCACCTGGGTATAAAAACTCAACAGGGTCCCCACCAATACCGGCGACATAAACTCGATGGCACCGACCGATACGGTGGCGATACGGCCGTTGGCGATCTGGGCGGCACGAATCTCCGCCGCCGTTACCAGCTGGGCTGAAAGCCAGCCACCGTAAATGTCACCAAAGATATTGGTGTCGTGACGGGTGGCGGCAAGTTGCAGGATCAGCTCCCCTTCGGGAGTCAGCAGGGATTCTATTTCGTTCATTATTGTTCTTCTTAAAAAGCGCTGGTTCTGTGTTGGCAAGAACTGCGATCATAGCATGCCAAACGACATGTTCTACTACTTTAGTCACCCGGCAAGCACCCGATGGTTGTCCGGTAGTCGTGCGGATTCGAGTTTCACCGGTTGTTAACAGCATGTCATACAAGTGTCACAAACTCTGCTTATAGTGAGCTCTCTTATTTAGTGCCCCCCAATCTTGCTGCTTAACACTGAATCTAAACGTAGGAGTATTCCATGAATGCAAAGAAGTTACTGGCCGCTGTGGCGCTTGCCGCTACCGGTTTTGCCGGTACTGCCCAGGCATCCGATCTGTTAGATCCTAAGTTACCGATCTACGCCAAGACCAGCGGCGTGTCGGGTAATCTTTCCAGTGTTGGCTCGGATACGCTGGCTAACCTGATGACACTCTGGGCGGAAGATTTTAAGCGCAACTACCCTAACGTCAATGTTCAGATCCAGGCTGCAGGTTCCTCGACTGCGCCGCCCGCGCTGACCGAAGGGACCTCCAACATGGGTCCGATGAGCCGCAAGATGAAGGACAAGGAGCTGGAAGCGTTCGAGAAGAAATTTGGTTACAAACCGACCGCGATACCGGTCGCTATCGACGCCCTGGCGGTATTTGTGCATAAGGATAACCCGATCAAAGGGATGAGGATTGCCGATGTTGATGCGCTGTTCTCCAGTACCCGCAAATGTGGCGGCGCTAAGGATGTCAGCAGCTGGGGTGATCTGGGTGTCGGCGGGAACCTGGGTCGACAGGATGTTCAGATCTATGGCCGCAACTCGGTCTCCGGAACCTATGGCTACTTCAAGAAAAAGGCGCTGTGTAAGGGCGACTTTAAAAATTCGGTCAACGAGCAACCGGGTTCCGCATCCGTGGTTCAGTCGGTCTCAACGTCGCTTAACGGTATCGGTTATTCCGGTATCGGCTATAAGACCTCCAGCGTTCGTGCGATTCCGCTGAGCAAGAAAGGTGGCGCTTTCATCGAAGCGAGCCCGGAGATGGCGGTAAGAGGTAAGTACCCACTGTCACGCTACCTGTACGTTTATGTCAACAAGGCGCCAAACAAGCCATTGGCACCGCTGGATCGCGAGTTCATCAAGATGGTGATGTCAAGGTCGGGCCAGGAGGTGGTAGTTAAGGATGGTTACATCCCGCTGCCCAGTAAAGTGGTCGAGAAGACCCTTGCCAGCATCGGTATAGATGTGGCTCTGGCGGCTAATTAAGCCTTCGTTAAAGGACCTCTCTAACGAGACGCCAGGCAATCAAGGATGATATCTAGGAGGCTGGCGCCTCCTTTTTTGTTACTTCTGCAATGTGCAGCCCAGGCGATAACCCGTTACCTGTGGCGTCAAGCCGCCTTCAGCCAGGCGTTGGCGGCCGTAGCGCTCATTGGATCCCCCGACCCTAGCAAAGCCCCTCCTCCTCCCTTTTTGTCTCCCAGCTCTGATCTGCATCAGTTGTTATCCAGAAAAAACGCTCCAGAGTGATATTTTGCTAGTCTTTATGCCATGGTTGTATTTCTCTGCTCATAAGTCGCTGCGGACGAGGTCTGGGCTGCAAATTGTTACGAGGAGTTTTGCGATGAACGGGTTAAGCCCGCCCTCCCCACAAGGTGAGATGCATAGATCTGCCCGGTTTCACCGGATTTGGTGGCGAGCCTTGCTCGCCACGCTGTTGAGTGTGATGCCGATCACGCTTTACGCTGGACAAGTGGTGCCGATTACGTCCCTCTCAACCGCGCCGGTATTGGATGGCAAGGGTTCCGAATGGAACGAGGTCGGCGGCGTCGAGATTGCACTGCGCAAAACGCACCCTGAGCATAAGACCGACGTGTATTCGGTGCGTATTAAAGGCGGCGTTTACGGCGATAGGGTCTATTTCTACCTGACCTGGAAAGACAGCACCGAAAACACCGAGCATAAACCTTTTATCTGGGACGAACAGCGAGGCCGCTATATGCAGACGACGGCGCTTGAAGACCGGCTGGCGCTACAGTTCGAAATGAGCGGTGACTACAGCACTGACTGGGTGTCAGGCAACAGCTTTATTGCGGATATGTGGCACTGGAAGGCCTTCCGTTCCAATACGGTCGGCCTGGCCCATGACAAGCAGACCATTATCAGCGACAAGAAACTGCTGCGCTCCTACGAGGGACATACGCCACAGGGCCAATCCGTCTATATCCTCAGGCCGTCCGACAGTGGTGACCGGCTGTACCGCAGCCAGCGTTATCGCGAGCGCCAAGAAGATAAAATGCCCAAGTATGTTATATCCACCGATCCGCAGGGTTCCGTCGCCGATATCAAGGCCAACGGGGTGTGGCGCAAGGGGGCCTGGCATCTGGAGATGTCCCGCAAGCTAAACACCACCTATGCCGATGATGTCCTGTTTCAGCCGGGTCAGAGTGTCCGCGGGGGGATCGCGATATTCGATGGCACCGGCGACGCCGACCATAGCGTATCTGATACCCTGACCTTTCAGTTTTAAGGTTTGAAGCGCTTGAACTCCAAAAAATACCTTTCCGTCGCTTCGCTACTGGGTGCTAATGCCCTGATCGTGCTGCTAATAATTGCCTTGGGCAACTGGTGGTGGTGGGAGCGCTTGGATCATCTGGATGACGATATCAAGAAGGCGGTTGTGACGACGTCCGAGTCCAAAACCGCGTTGCTGGAACTGATGCGCCGACAACTGCCGCTGCATCAGCGGCTCACCAGCAGCACGCTGCAAACCAATCGGTTTGTCGGAGAGTTGGAACTCCTGTTGCTGGACCCCGCGCGCGACTATGCGCCCTTGAAGGTTCTTCTGGCAGATATTCTGCAGACCAGCCAACAGGTTGAAGCGGCTTGGCCGGCGACGATGGATGCCAAGCTGCTGAGAGCCTATCTGACCAACACGGCGATCCTGAGCGACATCATCGATGAGGTGCTGGGAACCAGCAGCCCCATTCAACTCCAGCTGCTTGTCGAGGATTCCGACGAGACGCTTCGAGAGCTGATTGCGGTGATGGAGCGTATCGAGCAGCAGAGCGGGAAACTTTTCGCTGCCGCCGAGCGGAAAATGATCGGGCTCAGCGAGGCATCAAATACCCATATTGACCATATGGATGAAGTCCTGGCGTTTATTCGCCAGCAAAGTCTGCTGTTTATTGTCTTTGGTTCGGTGCTCATCGTTAGCATTCAGTGGCTGCTGTTTCGCACGCTGCGGCAGCGGTTGGCTGGAGTCGCTCGGGTCATGGGAGCCATTGCCGAGAGTGGCAACCTGACAGCACGGGTTGAGCACGCCCAGAAAGGCGATCTGATCGGCGATATTGCCTTGGTGTTTAATAACATGCTGGAGCGCCTGCAGCGTACCCGGGAGGCCTTGCAAGAGGAGAAGGAGCGAGCCGAATCGGCGACCCGTGCCAAGAGCGATTTTCTGGCTAATATGAGCCATGAGATACGCACGCCGGTGCATGCCATCACCAGTCTAATCCACCTGATGAAAGAGCAGCGTCTGACGCCCAAACTGAAGAGCTATGCCGACAAAACCGAGGTCGCGTCCGAAGCCCTGCTGCATGTAATCAATGACGTCCTGGATTTTTCCAAGGTCACCGAGGGCAAGCTGGAGTTGGAGCACAGAGCGTTTTCGTTGCAACCATCGCTGGAAAAACTGATCGATGTCTTTAGCGGAAAATTCAATGACAAGGGGCTCGATCTGGTGGTCAGCGTCGCGTCTGAGGTACCTAACCGGCTCCTGGGTGATCGGCTGCGGTTGAACCAGATCCTGATTAACCTGATCAACAACGCCTTCAAGTTCACCAGCAGCGGCGTGGTGAGCCTCCATGTCTCCTGCCGGGAGCGCTCTGCGGATCGGATCATGT
>SDWN01000773.1 GCA_004195305.1 Neptunomonas sp.
CCTACGGGGGCTCGCTGGAAAATCGACTGCGCTTTACTACCGATGTGTTGCAGGCGATTCGCAAGCGTGTCGGAGATGAGTTTATCGTCGGGGTTCGTTACACCGCCGACGAGGCGCTCAAGGGCGGTATCTCGCCAACGGAAGGTATCGAAATTTCGAAAATTCTGCGCGATACCGGTCAGGTCGACTTTCTCAATGTCATTCGCGGCCATATCGATACCGATGCGGGGCTGACGGATGTGATTCCGGTGCAGGGGATGCGCAGCGCTCCACACCTGGATTTTGCCGGAGAGGTCCGTAAGGCCACCGGCATGCCGACCTTCCACGCGGCCCGCATCACCGATGTGGCTACCGCGCGTCATGCGGTGGCTGAAGGGCTTATTGATATGGTCGGTATGACCCGCGCCCATATGGCCGACCCGCATGTCGTGCGTAAAATTATCGAAGGGCGCGAAGATGAAATTCGCCCCTGTGTCGGCGCCACCTACTGCCTCGACCGGATCTATCAGGGCGGCGACGCGCTGTGCATTCACAATGCGGCGACCGGGCGCGAGCTGACCATGCCGCATGAGATCCCACCTGCCGAGACCCCAAAGAAAGTGGTGGTGGTCGGCGCCGGTCCCGGAGGCTTGGAGGCCGCTCGCGTCGCGGCTGAACGGGGCCATTCGGTCACCGTCTTCGAAGCGGCTCCTGACCCCGGTGGTCAGGTCCGTCTCGCCGCCCAAAGCGAACGGCGGCGCGAGATGATTTCGATTATCGACTGGCGCATGTCCCAATGTGCCGCCTTGGAGGTGGAGTTTCGTTTTAATGCCTGGGCTGAGGCTGAGGACGTTAAGGCGCTCAAGCCCGACGTGGTCATTATTGCCACCGGCGGTTTGCCCGATACCGAGGTGCTGGAGGTCGGCAACGACCTTGTTGTTTCGGGTTGGGATATTATCTCAGGCGACGTTAAACCCGGCAAAAACGTGCTGGTTTACGACGACGCCGGAGACCATGTGGGTCTTCAAGCCGCTGAGAAAATTGCGGCAACCGGTGCCAAGGTCGAGGTCATGACGCCCGATCGCAGTTTTGCCCCGGATGTGATGGCCATGAACCTCGTCCCCTACATGCGCGCACTTCAGGACAAAGACACGACCTTTACCGTGACCTATCGATTGATGGGTGTCACCCGTGACGGTGCCGCGTTGTGTGCCAGCATTGGAACCGATTACAGCGATCTACGGGTCGAACGCCGCTTTGACCAGGTCGTTGTCAACCACGGGACTATCCCGATGGACGAGCTGTACTTTGATCTGAAGCCAGAGTCGTTCAATCTGGGTGCTGTGGATCAAGCCGCCCTTATCGCCGGCCGGCCACAGTTGCGGGCGGATAACCCCGACGGTTCGTTCCAGCTATTCCGGATCGGTGATGCGGTCTCCTCGCGTAATACCCATGCCGCGATCTATGACGCATTGAGACTGGTAAAGGATCTATAAAGCGTCGAATTGATTGGGGATCGGTCGATCGTATGGCGGTCCTTAACGCTTAAATTCAGAGAGAGGAAGAGGGCATGACAACCGTGTTTTCACATCTTTTTACCCCCATGCCGTTGCGGCATAAGACGCTTCGCAACCGTATTACCTTTGGCGCCCACACCGCCAATATGGCCGAAGCGGGTCTGCCCGGGGATCGGCACCTGGGGTATTACCTGGAGCGTGCCATGGGTGGGGCGGCGATGATTGTGGTTGAGCCCATGCCGGTGCACCGCACCGGGGTGCTGACCCGTGGCAATTTCCGCCACGATGATGATGCCGTTATTCCTCACTTTAGACGTATCACCGAAGCCTGTCAGGATCAGGGCAGCGTGATGATCCAGCAGCTTTATCACGTCGGCCAGCATGGTGATGCTGACAACTCCTATGCGCCTAATTGGTCGGCATCGGGTATGCCGTCCTACCATGATTCCGATGGTAGCCATGCCATGACCGGCATCGAGATCGAAGAGCTTATCCGGGGCTTTATTCAGGCGGCGGTGCGGTGCCAGCAAGCGGGCTTTGACGGGGTAGAGTTGTGGGCGGCGTATCACGCGCTACTGGATCAGTTCTGGACCCCTTGGTCAAACCGCCGTGATGACAAATGGGGCGGATCGCTGGAGAACCGCACCCGGCTGTCGCGCGAGATCTGTGCCGGTATCCGCAGGGCTTGCGGCGATGATTTTATCATCGGCCTGGCGGTTAATGATGAACCCGATTTCGATGTCACCCTGGGGCGTGAAGCACTGGCCGAGGTGATCGCCCGTCATGATCGTGATGAGCTGGTGGATTATGTGACCTGCGGCACCGGCAGTTATCTGGATTTTTACAAACTCATGCCGACAGTCTTTTATCCTGAGAACATGGGGGTGGATCTATCGCAGGTGCTGAGATCTGCGGTCAGCTTTGCGCGCATACAGGCGGAAAGCCATATTCGGACACCCGAGAATGCGGATTATGTGGTGGCGTCCGGCCAGGCGGATATGGTGTCCATCGTCCGCGGGCAGATTGCCGATCCGCATCTGGTCAACAAAGCGCGTGACGGACGCTCTGAGGATATCCGCAGCTGTTTGTCCTGCAATCAGATGTGTTGGGGGCGGCGCTCACGTGATTATTGGATCTCTTGTTTGATCAATCCGTCAGCGGGGCGGGAATTCGAATGGGGGGGAGACCGCTTGGTCAAAACCGACGCGCCACGCAATGTCTTGATTGTCGGCGCCGGACCTGCCGGTCTGGAGTGCGCGCGGGTGGCGGCGGAACGTGGCCATCGTGTGACCCTATGCGAGGCATCCGGCGAACTGGGCGGTCAGTTTCGGTTAGCCGGGAAGCAGCCCCGCAGAGCTCAAATACTGGACCTGATGGAATGGTATGCGCGGCAGTTGGGGAAGCTGGAGGTCGATTTGCGTTATCACACCCCGCTGGATGCCGAGGAGATACGGGCTTTTGGTGCGGATGCGGTGATCTTGGCGACCGGATCGCAACCGGCGGGCACCGGCTTCCAGAAAGCGCTACCGCAGCTTGAGACGCTGCCTGGGATCGACAAGGGCGGTGTCTGGTCGGTGGAAGAGGTGATGTCACTCTCAGCTCGACTGGGCGAACGTGTCATCCTGCTGGACGAAGGGGGGAACTGGCGCGGCGGCGGCACTGCTTTGTCTCTGGTGGAACAGGGCCATCAACTCACCATCGTCACGCCCGATCCTCTGGTCGGCAAGGAGCTGGCGCGCACCACGGCGGATTACCCTCTGCGTAAATCCCTGAAGGCGGCGGGTGTGAACTTTATGGTTGAATCGGGGATTGTTGAGTGGACGGGCCAGGGCGCCAGAGTACTCTCCTTGCTGGATCGATCTGAACAGATGATTGCTGCCGATTCGCTGGTCCTTGCAACCACCAACCGCGCCGAAGACTGGCTTGCGCGTGAACTCTCTGATTGTGAACTCTCTGGTGACGAGGAGGGCCCGGACATTCACTCCATCGGCGACTGTGTCGCACCGCGCCAGGCGCCTTACGCCTTCTATGAAGGTCGCAAGTTGGGGATGAGCCTGTGAAAAAAGACCAACAGGCGACGAAGGGGGGCAGGGCTAACGGTGCGGAAAGTGCCGCGATGGCAGACCTGTGGCTGACTCTGGAGGAGGTTCGGAACCTGTCGCTGCGGGCGGCGGAAGCTTGCGGTGCTTGTCGTGACAATGCGCTATCGCTGGCCACGTCCATTGCGGCAGCGGAGGCGGAAGGTCTGACTAATGTCGGCCTGGTCCATCTTGCGGATTATTGTGAGGGCCTGCGCGTGGGGAGAATCGACGGCAGCGTTCGCCCGACCGTGACTAAGCCGACGCCGATGGTGTTTCAGGTTGATGTGCATTCCGGACTGGCTCATCCCGGTTTCGATATCGTCTACGAAGACCTGGTGGCAGCAGCGGAACAGTTTGGCGTGGCCATTTTTTCGCTGCGTAATAGCTATACCTGCGGTGCCTTGGGCTATTTCGTCAGCCGACTCGCCAGCGCTGGGCTGGTAGCCCAAGCGACGACCAATGCGGGGCCACCCGCCGTTGCCGCTGCCGGCGGCGATAAGCCGGTTTTTGGTACCAATCCACTGGCGTTTGCGGTGCCCGGTAGCGACGGACCTGCCTTGATCATCGACCAGTCCTGCAGCGCTACGGCGCTGGTCAGCATCCGCGCGGCAGCAGAACGTGGCGAGCGACTTCCTGACGGGTGGGCTGTAGACGCGCAGGGGCAGCCTACCACGGACCCAGAGGCCGCCTTGGCTGGCGCCCTGCTGGCGTTTGGTGGTTATAAAGGCAGCAACATCGCCCTGTTGGTGGAGATGCTGTCGGCGGGCCTGACAGGGGCGAACT
>SDWN01000774.1 GCA_004195305.1 Neptunomonas sp.
AGATGTGTATAAGAGACAGACTTTAAATCAAATAAGGCATAGTAATCACATATGGTTTCTATATCATAAGCGAGTATTTTTATTGTTGAATTACAATAGTAAGGCTGGTTGTGAATGGATGCTCAGGTTGCAGAAGGGATGATATTCGACTTTAAGTCTCATGGGACAAGACGTCTGTTACGTAACCATGCGTCATTGGTGGTACTGCTACAACTGTTGCTGGATACCTTGCTGGTGCTGGGGCTGATCTGGGGGTTGGCCGAGTGGCATACCGGCGAGTTTGGGCCGCAATACCGAATCTTCGCGGTGTTGTCACTGCTGCTGATGTGGGTTGTATACCGCTATCAGGGTATCTACCGGCGCTTCTCCTCCGTTGGCCAGTCGCTGATTCGTCTGGGGATGGCATGGGGGCTTGTGCTCGGTGCGTTGCTGGTGATCGCATTTGCGACTAAAACCAGTGAGGATTATTCACGCCTGGTGCTGGGTCTCTGGGCCGTTGGCGGTTACGTTGGTCAGCTGCTTATCCACGCGTCTTTGTATCGCACCGTCAGGGTGTACCAGCAATATTGTGCGGATCGTTTGCCGGTGTTAGTGGTGGGGACGCGGCATCTGGCGGCGCGCTGCCTGACCGGGTGGTTGGGGTTGTAGACGATGTTGATTCCGCCGATCCCGAGTGGAATAACTCGGTCTCCCCCCGTCTCGGGGGCGTAGAACAGATCCCTTCGTTAATTCGTAAACACGGTATTCGGCGTGTCTATATCGCGCTATCGATGAAAAACTCTAGCCGGATTGGCTCCATCTATGATGGCCTGAGCCACTTGGGCGTCGATGTTGTTTGGGTGCCGGATATTTTCCGTATGCACTTGCTTAATCACAGCGTGCGCGAGGTTGGCGGGTTGGCGCTGGTGTCGTTATCAGAGAGCCCGATGATGTCGGGTGGGCGGGCGTTTATCAAGACCCTGCTAGACGGGGTATGCGCCGTGCTTGCGCTGGTCCTGTTCAGCCCTGTGCTGATAGCGACGGCGTTGGCGATTAAATACGAATCATCGGGGCCGGTTATCTTTAAGCAGAAGCGCCACGGCTGGAACGGAAAAGTGATCAGGGTATGGAAATTCCGCAGCATGTACATAGATCAGCCCGCCCCGGATCAGGTGCAGCAGGCAACGCGTGATGATCCGCGTATCACCCGGGTGGGGCGTTTTATCCGGCGTACCAGTATTGACGAGCTACCGCAGCTGTTTAATGTCCTGCAGGGGCGTATGTCCATGGTCGGGCCGCGTCCTCACGCGGTGCAGCATAATGAGGAGTACAGTAAGAAGATCGATGCCTACCTGATGCGGCACCGGATCAAACCGGGTATTACTGGCCTGGCTCAGGTTAATGGCTGCCGAGGCGAGACAGAAACCTTGGACAAAATGGAAAAACGGGTGGCATACGATCTGGCTTATATCAATAACTGGTCCATCTGGCTGGATTTAAAGATCTTAGCGAAAACCCCCTTCTCGTTGTTATCCAACAATATTTATTAAATTCCTCCTAGACCCATAGCCCGCCCACTCCAGCATATTGCGCAGATCGACGTCGAAAACTGTGCTAAATTGGTGCGTTTTTAATGTTCACTTACTGGCGCGCCTGGTCGCCCACAGTCGACGCCGATTAGCGACAAAGCAGGATCTAGCCTACTGTTGTGAGCAGCCGTAGCAAGCTTACACAGTGCAAACACAGGAGTTATTAATGGCGTTGATTAAAGTTTTGCTGGTTTTTGGTACCCGTCCGGAAGCGATAAAAATGGCGCCCGTGGTCAAGGCGCTGCAGCAGGACAGCCGTTTCGATGCCCGCGTCTGTGTTACCGCCCAGCACCGCGAGATGCTTGATCAGGTACTGGAACTGTTCGATATTCAGCCGCAATATGACCTGGATATCATGAAACCAGGGCAGGACCTGACCGACGTCAGTTGCGCCGTATTGCAAGGCCTGCGTCAGGTGCTGACTGAATTTGGCCCGCAGCGGGTACTGGTACACGGCGATACCAGCACCACATTTGCGGCGACGCTGGCGGCCTATTACCAACAGATTCCGGTCGGCCATGTAGAAGCGGGCCTGCGCACCGGTAACCTCTATTCACCCTGGCCGGAAGAGGCCAACCGCAAACTCACCGGTGCCATCGCCGACCTGCATTTTGCCCCCACCCAGCAGTCGCAACAGAATCTGCTCCACGAAGGGGTGGTCGACAGCGCCATCGACGTCACCGGTAATACCGTGATCGATGCCTTGCTGTGGGTACAGCGCAAACTGCAGTCCGATGACGCGCTGCTGGCACAGATCGCGCCAAAGCTACCCTTTCTGCAGCGCGCCAACGCTCAAGGTCAAACACTCAGGAAGATGATTCTGGTCACCGGCCATCGGCGTGAGAGTTTTGGGGCCGGGTTCGAGCAGATCTGTGCGGCGTTGAAACAGCTGGCCGCGCGTGACGATGTGCAGGTGGTCTATCCGGTGCACCTCAATCCTAATGTGCGCGAACCGGTTAATCGTATTCTGGCCGAGTGTGACAATGTTCACCTGATCGAACCGCTTGATTACCTGCCTTTTGTCTACCTGATGAGCCAGGCGCATATCATCCTCACCGACTCCGGCGGCATTCAGGAAGAGGCCCCGTCACTGGGTAAACCGGTGCTGGTGATGCGTGACACCACCGAGCGCCCTGAAGCGGTCGCCGCCGGTACCGTAAAACTGGTCGGCACCGATCTGAACAAGATCATCAGCGAAGTCTGCACCCTGCTCGATGACGCCAACGCCTACCAGGCGATGAGCTTTGCGCATAACCCCTATGGTGATGGGCAAGCCAGTGCACGCATCGTCGACGCGTTGGTCAAAAAGCACGCGTCTGATCGGTAGGAGGCTGACGTTTTTGTTTTAATGCTCTGCTAACATGGATTTAGTTAATAGACAGGCAGTTAACCTGGTTTCGGTTCATGCTCTTTCTGTTAATGTGCTTTCGGTAAACATGCTTTCGGTTCATATACAGGGGTCTACAGAATGCTATTCAAAACCGTATCCGTAGTTGGGTTGGGTTATATTGGCTTGCCTACCGCCGCTGTACTGGCCTCGCGTGGATTGCAGGTGATTGGTATCGATGTTTCCCAGCATGCCGTCGATACCATCAACCAGGGCAAGATTCACATCGTTGAGCCGGATCTGGATATCGTCGTCCGCAGCGTGGTCTCTACCGGTAATCTGCGCGCCACGCTGATCCCAGAGCCTGCCGACGCCTTTATGATCGCCGTGCCCACCCCGTTTAAACAAGATCATCAGCCCGATCTTAGCTATATCAAGACAGCGGCGGAAACTATCGCCCCGGTGCTGCAGCCCGGCAACCTGGTCATTCTGGAATCGACCTCGCCGGTCGGCGCGACTGAGCAGCTGGCGGGTTGGCTGGCGCAGTATCGGCCGGATTTGAGCTTTCCGCAGCAAGCCGGAGAACAGGCCGATATCAACGTCGCCCACTGCCCGGAACGGGTACTGCCCGGCCATGTGTTGCAAGAGCTGGTCTCCAACGACCGGATCATCGGCGGCATGACCCCGCGCTGTGCCGAACGGGCCATCGAACTCTATCAGACTTTCGTACGCGGTGAATGCTTCGTTACCGACAACCGCACCGCAGAAATGGCCAAACTGACCGAAAACGCCTCGCGCGACGTAGGCATCGCCTTCGCCAACGAACTGTCGATCATCTGCGACAAACTCAAGATCAATGTCTGGGAGCTGATCAAGCTGGCCAACCGCCATCCACGGGTCGATATCCTTAACCCCGGCCCGGGCGTCGGTGGCCACTGCATCGCCGTCGACCCCTGGTTTATCGTCAGCTCGGCACCAGAAGAAGCCCGGTTAATTCGCACCGCACGCGAAGTCAACGACAGCAAGCCCGGCTACGTCATCGCTCAGGTAGTCAAAGCAGCTGACCAGTTTAAAAAGCCGGTAATTGCCTGTTTAGGCTTAGCCTTTAAGGCCGACATCGATGATCTGCGTGAAAGCCCCGCACTCCAGATCGTGCAGCAGCTGGCCGGTAAGAATGTCGGTGAATTGATCGCGGTTGAGCCTAATATCAAACAGGTTCCTGAATCATTAGCCGATAAAGGGGTCGTCCACATGTCGCTGCATGATGCCCTAGAACACGCCAACATCGTCCTGGTGCTGGTCGATCATAAGCAGTTTAAAGCGGTGGATAAATTACTCCTCGCGGCAAAAGTGGTGATAGACACACGCGGCCTATCCTCTAATTAACCGCGTTTAAATGACCTAAACTGATTGGGGATGTCATTCAGAGAGACCATTCAGGGAGACAAGGATGTCTTACAATCAATTACGTGCCGGACGCTATTCAGAACCAGGCCGGGATTATTTTATTACCGTTGTTACTCATGAGCGGATCCCTGTATTCAATGACCTCAACCGCGCACGCACAGTCATCCAGCAACTCCGTCGGCTTGATGAGGATGATCAGCTTTTGTCTCAGGCATGGGTGGTGATGCCTGATCATATGCATATCCTGGCAACCTTGGGCGCTGTGTGCACGCTCAGCGAGTGTATAAAACAACTCAAGGGACGTACCGCCCGTGTTATCAATGCGCATCAAATCAGGCGTCGCCAGCCTCTGTGGCAGCCAGGGTTTTATGATCGTGCATTGCGAAGCGAAGAGGATAGACCGCCCATAGCGCGTTACCTCGTCGCTAATCCCCTGCGTGCAGGATTAGTCAATCGCCTAGCTGATTATCCACACTGGGATAGTATCTGGCTCTGAAGTTGTTTTCAGGCCAACCCACAACCCCCGACCTACATGCGTGGATTGGTATTGTTTCCAACCTAGGTGCTGCCTATGTCGGGTTAAAACCCGACCCACAAAAGAAGCAGGCTGTGTTGGTATATGTGGGTCGGAATTCATTCCGACAGAACCCCCAGGCGGCTACCTATGTCGAT
>SDWN01000776.1 GCA_004195305.1 Neptunomonas sp.
AGATGTGTATAAGAGACAGGTATCAAACTGACTTTTGTTACCGAATTTGGTAATACAATTATAAGTCAGGCCTAATATACAATCCAAATAATCATTTTGGGACTCATCTCGATGCTGATTAACGCCAGCACTCAACGCCCATTGGTCGCTAATTTCTGAATTAATGCGTAACCCTATTGTTTGCTGCAAATTATCAGCAATATCGTTATAGACACCATTATTATAATAGCTATCAAACATATTTTCGGATTCGGTTCTGAGCAGTGTCAGCGCAGCGGTCGTCGATGCCGCAATGCTCCCACTCAATCCGATTGAAACGCTATTCTCCTCATAGCCGTCCTTATCTGGATTCTTATCTGGCTGTGCATTAATACCATCGGTCTTGAATCGGCTCACATTGATAGCTAAAGAACCTTGTTCGGAACCAAGGCCCAGCCCCGCACTTATCTCCTGAGTCCCATGATTTCCTGCACCTAAAGCGGCCGATGCACTCATTCCCTGCTGCGGTTTCTTAGTGAAGATTTGTATTACACCGCCTATCGCTTCCGACCCATAGAGGCTGGAACGCGGCCCACGTACTACTTCGATGCGATCGATCTGTGCCAGGGGTATATTCTCGAACGGGGTGCTACCCAACGTCGAGGAGCCAATCTTAACGCCATCGATCAGGACCAGCGTATGCCCTGAACTGGTGCCACGCATAAACAAGCTAGAGGTAGCTCCATGCCCCCCCGAGACAGCAAAATCCACCCCCGGCAGCTGACTCAGCAGCTCCGGCAGACTGGTCGCTGGCGACTGATCGATATCTTCGCGGGTCAGCACGCTGACCGGTACCAGTGACTGGTCGATGGTCTGGGCCATGCGGGTGGCGGTAACCACCAGCTGATCGGCCTGGGTTTGGGTCTGTATCTGAGTCTGTGCGAATACCGCAGAGCTTATTGCGAGAGGTAGCAATGCCAGAGCTGCTGTTGGCAGCCGGTTAAAATACAACATAGGTTCACCTTGGGTGTGTACCGCCCGTACACTGTGGTTAATTAAAAGTTAACCATCGAGACACCACAGTTCCGGGCATCAGTGAGAACCAAGGATCGGCAGGTGGGGGATAGAGAGTGTGAAATTGCAGGCACGAGCACAAACGCCGGACACTGAGAAATCAACTCACTACGCGCCGCCCGCACGTCAATGGGTTCACAGTTGAGGGCACCAGGCCGGTCTCCGGACTCGTGAGTGGCATCTTGCCGAGGGTGATGCCTTCCCATGCGCTTGTGCGTTGCATTTCTTTAGCAGCACAAGTCGATGCACAGTGACTTGTTATCACCCACAGAAGACCAGTATCCTGGCCTTCGCTCACTTACCGTTGCGGGGGCAGTGTCGGAATTGATGTCGTAATGGCTAAATAAAAAGCTACGACGCTCGCACCGACTTCCCGTTTCTCCCAGGGTTTGAACTACCGCTGGGTCACCTGAAGCGTTCTCAATGGTGGCGCGACTCTACGCAGTCAACCCCAAGCTGTCAAACCTAGCGGCAACCTGTTCTGCGGTCGATCTTTACAGCTATGTGCTGCGGTGACGATACCTCGATCTCAGCACGCGCACCGCCGTTTGCCTGACCGTCAGGTCATCTGTCACCTGTCTGGATCCCCGATGTAACCGGTACCCATACCTTAAAGGCACAAAACCCTGATCGTGGATGGCGCTTAAGTGGATTCCCAATGGTCGCGTCTTGCGGGGGCTTTTGGGGATGTGTTTGCTTTAACCAGCAGGCGGCAGAGATCCCAAAATCGTCGGTTAAAACTCCATTCGGAACCCAAAATCGACAGTGGTGCTATCGATTCCATTCTGCCCCCCCACTGTCTCTACATTAAGGTACACCGACTTGCCACTGACAAAGGTGGCTGACACCCCGACCCCGTAATTGAAGTAATTTCGGTCGGGTTCGTCTGTCGCTACCGTAAATGGGCTACTTGAACCTTCCACGAACCGAGCTGTAATCAATCGGCCGTCATCATTGTACTCGTGTTCCCACTCCGCAAAGCCGCTCGGGATCAGCACCCCCCAAGGTCTGCTGAAGACCTTGGACATCCGCATCCCCAGGGCCGTTGTTAGGGAATCTGTCGACTGCTTATCAAACTGCATAGCGAGACCCGCGCCCCCTGTCTCCTGATAGGCGTCGATGTCTACGTCGATATACTCGATGCGCCCATAAGCATTTAGCTGCAACGATTCCTTATCGAAATTCATCCCGCCGCTAAGGCTCAGCGCGAACTGGTCCCCATCGGTGTCGCCCCGCGTACTAGTCGATAGTGTCGGTAGGTTCCTGACCGTTTCAAACTCGTTTTTCCCTACACTGACAATCCAGTCGACATAGATGATTTCTGTCGGGTAGTAGTTACCGTAAAAGGAGAGCAGCCACGAATCATTCGCCAATTTACCTGCGGAGGCGTTAAAGTCGGAGTCGGTTGAGGCAAGGCCAACGGCGCCGCCCAAGATCAGCCGGTCATTTAGACGGTAATCGGCTCCCAGAGTAACCCCCTGAGTATCGAAGTCGAACCCGAGTTCGTTGTTCGTTGTGTCTTTTTTACCGGAATTGAGTCTGCCGTTAACAAACACACCCAGTCGGCCAGCGCTGCCATCCTGATCCGCACTTGCACCGCCCCCTCGGTACTGGCTGGGCGCCCCATCAACGAGGCGGCCAACCGGTATCGAATAACCGCCGACCGACAGGGAGAAACCACCCATCGCCAATCCGCTTGTACCACCACGCAGGGCTAGCAGTCGCGACTGGATGTTGGTTATCTGCGTGCCTGCAACCTTCACTGAACTGGTGCCCTGGCCAGCCAGCTGCTGGGGCGCCAGTTCATTCAAGGCTTGCCGTTGCTGATCCTCCGACAGCGAGGAAATCGCCGCACATTGGTCCTGCAGCGCTGAACTCTCGCTGCTTGCGCATGCCTCCTCCAGCGCCTCTGTCACCTGCTCCTGATTATCTGTCAAACCGGTTAAACCTTTTAACGACACGGCAATAGACACCGCGATCGTCGACGAATCTGACGTTGCATCGGTCAGAGTCAAGGTATCGCTGAACACGCGGCCCAGCGCGGCATCGGCTGGAATTTGAAAGCGGTAAGTCACATCGCCAGACGTCCCAGCAATAAAATCGGGACTCACGGCCCCCGTCTCGGCACTGATGTTGATACCGGGTAAGTTGCTTGAGACGGTGATCACACGCTCTATCAGTTCGCCCGCTGAGCCCGTAATTGCAGATAGCGGGCCGGATAAAACTTCGTCGTCGGCGATATTCAACGTCGCCGTGCGGGACGCACCCAAGGTCGCACCACCGCTGGGATTGCTCAGACCGAGGATGACCGTTTCTTGCCCTTCGAACAAACTGTCGTCCACCATCGACACGGTAAAGGACTTTGTAGCACTTTCCCCATCTACCCAGTTCAGAGTGCCCGATGCTGAAGCAAAATCGTCTCCCTCGGTGGCCGAGCCGCTGCTGGCAGCGAAATCCACCGAAACCGCCCCGCTGCTGCTGCCCGTTCTTGTCGCAGTGATCGTGGCCGTGCCACCGTTTTCATTGGCACTGAAGCGGGCGGCGCTGAACTGCAGCGTGCCCGATGGGTTTACAACATCCACGATGGTCAGCGTTGCCGCAGCCTGCGCGCCTAACACCGCCCCACCCGTGGGATTGCTTAGGCTAAGAGCGACCGTCTCGCCCTCGTCGACCGGGCTGTCGTCCAGGATTGGCACAGTGAAGGTTTTATTCAAGCTATCCCCATGAGTCCAGGCCAGGGTGCCCGAAGTCGCGGTGTAATCCTCACCTGCGATCGCTGTGCCGTTGGCCGTGGCAAAACTCACCGTGACCTCTCCATTGGTACCTCCCGCTCTTGTGGCGGTGATGGTGACCAAAGCCGAGCCTTCATTGACGCTGTAATTGGCCGCGCTGAACTGCACCGTTCCCGCTGGCCCGAGATCTTGAATCGTCAGGGTCGCCGTACTCAAGGTCACCCCATCGGAGCCGATGTCGCTAAGGGTCAGGTTGACCGTCTCAGCCTCTTCGACCAACTCGTCGTTCAAGACCTGCACGGTAAAGGTTTTGTTCGCGCCATCTTGATGGGCCCAGGTCAGGGTTCCCGAAGTCGCGGTGTAATCGTCACCCGCGATCGCTGTGCCGTTGGCCGTGGCATAATTCACCGTGATCTCTCCATTGGTGCCTCCCGTTCTTGTGGCGGTGATGGTACTGGTGATTGAGGCCGAGCCTTCATTGACGCTGTAATTGGCCGCGCTGAACTGCACCGTTCCCGCTGGCCCGAGATCTTGAATCGTCAGGG
>SDWN01000778.1 GCA_004195305.1 Neptunomonas sp.
AGATGTGTATAAGAGACAGATCTGGAGCCTACTAATGGAAATGCGCTGTTCAGCTGGATACGGAGAAAAATATATCAACGCAACTCTCTTTTCGATGAAAAAACAGAGAGAGCATTTGATGTTTTTGAGTTGGAAAGTTTTTTTACTGGCGCCGGACTTAGGAGCATAGATACAACTTACCCTGGTTTAAGTGCCTATGTTCTTTACTATAATCCTGATGCATTTCCATGGCTTAATTTAGGTGGAGAGTGGATGGTAAAGTCAGCATTCAGACTCGACACGCTTTTTTCTAGAAATATTGTTGGACGGAAGCTCTCATTTGCAACGTTAAGCCTTTGGCAAAAAGATCTGTAACATACCAATAATTCTGCCTGTGGAATTTGTACTACTCGATAAGCTTATCCGATTCCCTCTATAGGTGAGAGTGGCTATGTTCTGGTTAGGTGTTGGTCCTCCTGACCTCGACAGTTAAACCGCAAACTATTGATACGTGTAGGTTATGATCAAAAACGTTACATTTAAGGGAGCGGGGTCAGGCCTTACATTTGACACTATACTCAGCCGGTACTAACGATTCTGCGGTATCAAACAGATAAGATTACCCATAGTCATGTCCGGTTTCGGCATCATCAAACAACGATACCGTTTTGATTTGCGCATAGACCTCTAACCCTCGGCGAATCCCCAGCAGTTGAAAGGATTTACGGGTTATTTTCGATAACAGCTGGGTATCGCCGCAGCGTAACCGGATCAACATTCTGACCCCGTCGGCAAACGTCTCGAAGTCGGTCACCGTGGCGGGGAGCGTATTGAGCATACTGCTGCCCTGGATCCGGGTTAACGAGATCGCCACGTCCCTGGCCGGTATCCGCACCCGGATCACTTCACCTAATTTCGCACTGCGCAGATTAATACTCAGACGTTGCCCTTGCAGATCAAGATAACTGAGCCCATGCCCGGCATCGTGGCCCAGCAAACGCGCCTCGACCACGGCAGACTCCTCGCCCAGCTGGCGCCCCAGCGGCAAGCGCGCAACGACCTCCGTCAAGGGTCCCTGATCGATAACACGGCCGGCTTCGAGGTAGAGCATCCGGTCGGCTAACCGACACACCTCGTCCAGGCTATGACTGACGTAGACGGTGGGGATAGCCAGAGTACGGGCCAACGTTTGCAGATAAGGCAGGATCTGCTGTTTGCCCTCGGTATCCAGCGCACTTAGCGGTTCATCCATCAGTAACAGTTGTGGCTGGGTCAGCAGTGCCCGGCCGATGGCGACACGCTGGCGTTCACCGCCTGATAATTTATCCGGCATCCGCTCCAGCAAGGCGTTGATCGCCAACAGTTCGACCACTTGATCGAAATGAATCCGTGCTGGCCCCGTCGAGCGCTGCAAACCGAAGCAGAGATTCTGCTTAACCGACAGGTGAGGCAGCAGGCTGGCCTCCTGAAATACATAGCCGATGCGGCGCCGATGCGGTGGCACGAACTGTCGGGAATCTTGCCACATTTGATCGCCGACCTTTAGCCTGCCGTTATCGGCCCGCTGCAGCCCGGCAAGACAACGTAACAGCGTGGTTTTACCGCTGCCGGAACGACCGAATAGCGCGGTCACGCCCTGTGACGGCAGCGACAGTTCAACGTCGAGACTAAACTGCTCTAATTGAGTGCTGAACCGGCCTTCCAGCCAGGCACTCATAACGACTGCCTACGCATCTTTTTTTCGAGGATGTTCATGGTCAAAATACACACAAAGGAAAACAGCAGCAGCCCTGCCGACAGCTGGTGCGCCTGTTGCCATTCCAATGCTTCCACATAGTCATAGATCGCCACCGCGACCACCTTGGTTTCGCCCGGAATGTTGCCGCCGATCATCAGTACCACACCAAATTCACCCAGGGTATGGGCAAATCCCAGTACCGTACCGCACAGCAACCCGGGCCGAGCCAGAGGTAACGCCACATAAAAGAACGCTTGCAGCGGCGAGGCCCGCAGCGTTGCCGCGACCTCCATAGGACGGCTGCCGATCGCCTCAAACGCATTACGTATCGGTTGGACGACAAAGGGCATCGAGTAGATCACCGAGCCGACCACCAGCCCCTCGAAGGTAAAGGCCAGGCGCAGGTCAAACCACTGATCCAGTACCTGTCCCAACGGGCTATGCGGCCCCAACACGACCAGCAGATAGAAGCCCAGCACCGTCGGCGGCAGCACCAGGGGCAGCGCCACCAGAGTCGCTACCACTTCTTTAAAAAAACTGCCGGAACGGGCCAGCCACCAGGCCAGCGGCGTGCCGATCAGTAACAGAATAATCGTCGTCACGGTTGCCAGTTGCAGCGATAACCAGATCGCTTGCCACATCTCTGATTGCAACATATCCGTGTCCAACATATCAGTGTTCAACATGGCTATTCACTGCCGTAACCATACGCGTGGATAATAGCGCGCGCGTCACCCTCGCCCAGGTAGGCCAGAAACGCCTCGGCCGCGAGTGATGACTGACCCCTTTTCAACAGCACCGCCTGCTGCCTGATTGGTTGGTAATAGCGTTTGGGGACGGCCCAGTAATGCGCTTGCGGCGTGTTGGTCATCTGCGCTAAGGCGACAAATCCCAGCTCGGCATTGCCGGTCGCCACGAACTGGTAGGTCTGGGCGATATTTTCACCGTAAACCTGTTTCCCGGGTTGGGGTTCCAGCGCCATACTGGCCATGACCTGTGCCGCCGCCGCGCCATAGGGCGCGATCTTTGGGTTAGCCAGCGCCAAACGTCGGTAATGCCCGCCTTTGAGCTGCGCGATCAGTTCCGCCGCTGTGACATTTTCACTGCTCCAGAGTGCCAATCCACCCAGGGCATAGGTGATCCGGCTGCCCACCACCGCCAGCCCTTCGCGTTCGGCCCGCGCGGGGCGTTGGCTATCTGCGGCCATAAACAGCTCAAAGGGCGCACCCTGATAGATCTGGGTATAGAGTTTACCGGTCGAGCCATAACTGATGCGTAATCGATGCGGATAACGCTGTTCAAAATCCTGCTGCAACGCTTTGGCCGCCGCGGTGAAATTGGCGGCAACGGCGATCCGGGTTTCAGCCGCATCGAGGCTCGCCGAAAGCGACAACAGGCTGCCAAGAATGACAGTGCGGGCCGATCTGCGGATCAGGGGCCGGGTCATGCTCACGCCTCCAGCGGACGGCGTGACACCGTCTTCGGATCAGCAATGATCGGGGTATATATTTCGACGCGATCGCCCTCGCTCAGCTGCGCCTCGAGTTTAGCTAACTTACCAAAGATCCCCACCTTCTGGGTGGCCAGATTGATCACCGGAAACCGCTCCAGAATACCGGACTTGTGAATCGCATCGGCCACCGTCTGTCCTTCGGCAAGCGTGATCGCAATCCAGCTCTGACGCTCTGTTTCGGCATAGACGACGGATACGTTCATGGTTTATTCCTCAGCATTTTTTTATCAAAGAGGCTGTTCCAGACCTTTTATTGCCCATTCAATGAGAAACATAAGCCTTAATAAAAACTCAACAACCCACAGGGCTCATGGCACTGACCCGCTCGGTCGAACGGCGTTGCAGCACCCGTTTTCCGGCAACAATAAAGCCCAGCATCAAAAAGGCACCCGGAGGCAGGATCATCAACAGGAAGCCGTCATAATTGGGAATAAGCGTTAGCTCCAGGAAGCCAAACATCTCCCCCAGCAGCAGGTGAGCATTGGCGAACAGGGTGCCGCTACCGATGATCTCGCGGGCTGCACCCAGCATGACCAGCGCCAGGGTAAAACCCAATCCCATCGCGAACCCATCGACGATCGAAGGCAGTACCGGGTTCTTGTAGGCAAAGGCTTCGGCCCGGCCAAGAATGGCGCAGTTAGTGACGATCAACGGAATAAACAACCCCAGCACCTGGTGCAGCTCGTGCAGCCAGGCGTTCATCATCAGATCCACCAAGGTCACTACCGTTGCGATCAACATCACAAACGCGGGGATGCGCACCTCCGGCGGGATCACCCCGCGCAGTATCGACACCAGCAGATTGGAGATAACAAACACCAGCAAGGAGACCAGGCCCATGCCCAGACCGTTGGTCGCGGTACCGGTCACGGCCAGCAGTGGACAGAGCGCCAGCATCTGCGAAAACACCACGTTGTTGTGCCACAGCCCCTCTTGCCACAGCTGTTTATTCCATAACGGTTGAAATCCTCTGTGCTGTTCCATTAGTGCGTCTCCGTTACTTGAGAGTGACTTGATCCTTGAGGCTGACTTGACCCTTGAGAGTCGTTTTCCTGTTGCGAGTCACTGCGCCCAGGAGGTGCAACGGTCTCTATCCGCA
>SDWN01000059.1 GCA_004195305.1 Neptunomonas sp.
GCCGTATCCACCAGGCTGTTGCCCTGCTGTAACAGCGTCTTGGCTTTTTTAATTCGCTGGTCCAGCTGGAACGCATGAGGCGACTGGCCAAACTTAGCCTTAAAGCTACGAATCAGGTGGTAGCGACTCAAGCCGCAATGCTGCGAGAATTGGTCTAGCGAGAGGTTGGTATCAAGTTGATCCATGATCAGTTCTTTGACCCGCTGGACACGATAAAGATCGGGGCGTACTGCATCCTTGGCGATTGAGCAACGCCTCAGAAATTGACGTTCTAAAAACTGGATCAACAGACTTTCGGCAAGCAGCGGCTGGGTCTCGATCAGCAGGCTTTCAAACAAATGATCAAACGCCCGGTAGGTATCAGGATCGGTTTCAAATAACGCCGGGAAGGGTAGGTAGTCCAGTCCGTGAGCGCTCAACATCTCCTGCTGCAACTGCCCCACCCAGCTGCAATCCACAAACAGCATCCGGTAGGACCAGCTCCCCGCTTTAGGATTGCAGGAGTGCGCATCTCCCGGGTTGATGGTGACGGTCGTGCCCGCGCCGACCCGGTTTCTATGTCGCAGATTGTGATAATTCGCCTCGCCAGCATCGATGATTCCAAAAGAAAATTCATCATGAGAGTGGGTGTGATAGCAGGCGCTGGAACGATCTGCACGGCGCATCTCAACCAAGGGTAGCGCCGCGCTTCTTTTGAAAAATACCGTCTGACTCTGACCCACAACCGTTACTCACTGTTAGCTCATAAAGATACTGACCACTGTGCTGCTGAGTAGCAAGCCCATCGCTCTATTAAAACCCACCTGATAGCGCTCGTTGGCTAATACTTTTCGAATCAAATGGCCGATTGCAGCCCAGGCGCCAACCCCGATGAAGCAGACCACAAAAGAGATAAGACAAAATGCCAACAGATACAGTGTGGTGGGCGAATTAGCCACCACAAACAGGCTGACGCCCGACATGGAAACCAACCAGGCCTTGGGGTTTAGCCCTTGCGCCAGTGCGCCCTGTAATAGGCTGGGGGGGCTTTTTTCAATCGCGGTGTCAGCATCCAGCGGCTTGGCAGTGGCGATCTGGTACGACATATACAGCAGGAAGGCGCCTCCAATATACTGCAACGTCGCGGTTATCTGAGGGTATGCTGCCAGCACCTCATTCAAGCCCATACCCACCAGAAAAACGATCAGGGTATAGGCGATCGTCGCGCCTAAGACATGCGGCAGCGCGCGGATAAAGCCAAAATTGGCCCCGGCTCCGGTCGCAATGATGTTAACGGGCCCTGGCGAAATAGACCCGATCAGTGCAAAGATAAACATCGAAAAAAATACAGACAAGGTACAGCTCCCGGAAAAAGTATAGCGACCTGCGAGGGTAGACGCAGTGCTCTGTCAGGTATTGAACAAAATTGCGCCAGACTAATCGTGGCCGAAGGAGAAAAAAAGCTATAACCCTTAGAACTAAATGGTCATAAGTTTGTCACAAAGCTTGCGGATCAAGTCTTGGCGCACTTAGGTGGCTAGGCCTTAGGTAGCAAGGACGATATTTCTTAGGGGATATCGAAAGATTACATGGGAGATTTTATATGAAGAAGGTTCTGTTAACCGCAATGATTGGGGTGGCCATGGGCGCTCAAGTAGGTTCGGCGATGGCGGGCGATGCTCAGGCGGGAGCCTCTAAGGCTGCTTCCTGTATGGCTTGTCACGGTGCTGAAGGTGCGGCCCCGATCATGCCCGGCTATCCCAAACTGAATGGTCAGGACGCGGTCTACCTGGAACAAACGCTGACAGGGTTTAAGGATGGCTCTCGCACCGGAGGTCAGGCTGCGCTGATGACGGCTCAGGTGGCAAGCTTGTCTGCGCAGGATATAAAAGATATAGCCGCCTATTTTGCGTCGGTGAAGTGATACCTGGCCTGTAGATGTGGTGTTGTTGTAAACGTCAGCAGGCTGTCTGAAGTATCCTTTAGGGGGGAGCAATAAGGTTTCGCCCCCCTAAACGGAATCCCGCTGGGCAATTCGCGCCCATGCGTCGATTGGCATAAGCCGCTTGAACCCATATCGCCGCCTCTGATAGACCCCGCCCATCGACGGTGTGGAGCAGTAATCAATGATCATACCTAGCATTCACGTCTCATGCTCAGATCAACGGATTTACTTACCCGTGCGCCCGGTAACGGAAGAACCTGCGCCTTAGCAGCCTCAGCCTCGCGGTAAATTAGATAGCAGATCCACTCGCTTGAGGCCTCACCAGATAAACTAAATTCAATCTTATGACGGTCGATGAGGCTATCAACCGGCTCGAGGGTGGAAGGTTCATAGTAGGTCATCCTACTTTAGCTGCTGCGCCCTTAGCGGACATGCTGGGTGAGGATAGGCGAGTGGAAAGCACGGTCACGAGCGAGCAGCCTGGATCGTTTAAGTGATGCTTTGATGTACTGGTCAGATCGTAAAAGCGGACCTTCAAGGATCAGCAAGAAGCGTCAGGCAGCGTCAGGCAGCGTCAGGACCGACACTTTGCAGAAGCTTAGCTCTGGCCTGTGGGGTTGCTGATGAAACTTCGGAGTTCCTGATAGCGGACACCCCACGAAGCGAGAGGTCACGGCAGGTGTATCTACTTAGCGGCCATGAATACCGCAGGGCTTGACGGTATCTGAGGGCACAAAAGAGACATTCAGAATACTGGTCATTTATGTTCAAGACGAATTAAGGGCGTGATCCCTGCAAATCTCAAGTATTATGGTGACCGTATTTGTTGATATAAAACCATAATATGTTTGATGTACCAACCATTCTTGTAATCGCCGCAACGTTCCTTCTAGCAGGCTCTGTCAAGGGTATCACTGGCCTAGGACTTCCAACGGTTAGTCTTGCGCTGTTGACCGTAGCTATCGATATGCCTACAGCTATGGCTCTACTATTGGTGCCTTCATTTGCAACCAATATTTGGCAGGCCGCAGTGGGAGGCAACGGGCGAGAAGTTTTGATAAGAATATGGCCTTTCCTGCTGGCAGCAACCGTCACTGTGTGGTTGGGAGCAATGGCTCTGACCAAAGTTGATTTCTCGATCTTATCCGCTTTACTTGGTGGGTTGCTTATTGTCTATAGCATGACAAATTTGGCGGGTTACAGCTTCCAACTGTCTAGGAAGAATGAACAGTGGATGGGCCCTGTATTGGGCTGCATGAACGGTGTACTCACAGGAATGACGGGTTCTTTTGTGGTTCCAGGCGTTTTGTACTTACAAGCGATCGGCTTGACACGTGATGCTCTGATTCAAGCCATGGGGATGCTTTTTTCAGCCTCTACATTAGCACTCGCTATGGCACTGCAGGGCAACAGCCTGCTATCTCTGGAACTTGTTGCTGTTTCTACGTTAGCTCTGGCCCCAGCGATTTTTGGAATGGTTATTGGGCAGAAAATACGGAAGAATTTATCGGAGAAGATATTCAAGCGTGTTTTCTTTATATCGCTTTTCTTGCTGGGTACATACATTGTCATCAACGCTCTGAAGTTTATGGCCCAATAGCCCCTACCGCATAACTTCTGATGTCTGCAAAGTAGCAGCAAGCGACCATCTGTCACCCTGAACAAAAGTGATCTGCACTCGGCTCCCCGCTAAGATCGCCATTGTGCCATCAGAAGAAGCACTTAGTGGGTCATGCCTAATTCAGCGCCCTATAACCTATACTGGCTTGGGTAGATCATCGGAATTACTGGACACTATGGCAGACGATTACCGAAACATCGCGGCAGAGCGCGAATCCGAGTGTGGTGAACGAGCAGTCTTTTTTGATAGCCGACTGCGGTTCTTTTCCAAGACAAACTGGATCACAGTACTTGTACCTTCTTTGCTCGGAGTTGTCGCAGGCTCTGCCTTGTTTGCAACGACCAGTTCGATTTGGATGGGTATCGGAATACTTGTTGCCGCACTCCTGACGGCTGTCCACAAGGGACTCGATTGCGATGCACATCAGGATGAATGCCGTAGGCTAGTCCAAGCGTATCGTGGTTTAGAGGTCCGCTATCGGACGCTGCATCAAATCGAAACGCCAAATATTGTTGATGAACTACTTGCGCTAGATAGAGATCTTGCTGAGCTTCGCGAGAATCAAAAAGCAACCGTAGACCCACAGTGGTTGGAACGGTGATCAAGGATCATTATCGCCGTTCCATCCCTGTCGTCTAATTCGCAGCCAAGCGACCTTCAAGATGCTGGATCTGTCACCTGTAGTCACCAAGCGTTTCACGGGGCGCTTTCATCTACTTAGCCGCCATCGTTACAGACTCTTCCACTGCTCCAGTTCATGCAGCATTTTCATGAAGTGCTTGGCTGCCAACATTC
>SDWN01000062.1 GCA_004195305.1 Neptunomonas sp.
AGATGTGTATAAGAGACAGGTTTAATTGCCCAATCCGAGCCTTATCAATCCCAGAAAATTCGTGTAGTTATGTCCGGCTGCATAAACCGAAGGACAAAAAGATCAGTAGATCTGTCTGTCCACCAGGTCATAATCTGAAATATATCACTCTGTTGGCGTTGTGCCCACTGTCGTTGCGGGGTCGGACTGCTAGTGCGGGCTAATGCCATCTTCCAGGCTTTGTTGAATCTGGCGGAAGCTTGCCATGCGCCGGGGTTCTATCTTGCCCTCTTCCAGCGCCTGCAGTAAGGCACAGTTGGGTTCATGCTTATGGCTGCAGTCACGAAAGCGGCAGTAACCCAGGAAGGGGCGAAATTCGATAAAGCCTTCGAGTAGCTGTTGTGGTTCGATATGCCAGAGTCCGAATTCGCGGATCCCGGGTGAGTCGATCAGGTCACCGCCGTCCGGAAAATGGTAGATCCGGGCGGTAGTGGTGGTATGGACGCCTTTGAGGCGTGCTTGTGAGAGTGCGCCGACACGGATGTCGACGCCGGGAAGCAGGACGTTAATCAGCGATGATTTGCCCACCCCGGATTGCCCCACGAAAACGCTGGTGCGCTGGTCCAGCTGGGCTTTGAGCGTGCTCAGACCCGCTTCGCTACGGGTGGATGCGTGCAACACGGTGTAACCGATGCGTTGGTAGTTCTCGAGCATCTGATCGAGTTCCGCGCGCTTGTCCGGATCACTGAGCAGGTCGGTTTTATTAAGCAGAATCACCGGCTCAATGCCGATCGCCTCGGACGCAACCAGATAGCGATCGATTAAATTGGCAAAGGGTGTGGGTTCGGGGGCGATGGTGATGACGATATAATCGATGTTGGCCGCTACCGGTTTCAGCTCGCCGCGGTTGTTGGGCCGTGATAGCAGCGTCTGCCGGGGCAGGGTAGCAACAATGACGCCATAGGGGTCGCCGTTGCGCCAGATCACCCGGTCACCGGTGACCAGGGCGCCCAGATTGGCGCGCATATGGCAGCGGCAGATACTGCCTTTACTCTCGCCGGCGAGTACTTCGACATCCACCTGGGAGCCGAAGTGCGATACGATCAGGCCCTCCTCTTCAGGGCCTAATTCGCCCGAGCTGAGCTTGGCGTCGACGGAGTGGTCTTTTTTGCTGGCACGCTCGACCCGTTCTGCCTGAATTTTGTCCACACGCCAGGACTGACGACGGCTAAGTTTGCGTTTACTCATGGGGAAGGGCGGTATCCTGATGGAGAAAAAGCCAAGGGCTTGTAGTTGGCTCTTGAAAGCGCTAAACATAACACACTATCAACTGCTAGCGGCAGCCAGAGTGCGGTCGTTGTTGTACCTAAACCAGTACCTAAACCAGTACCTATACCGGTACCTAGGAGCCTGTCGGACTTAACACTGATCTACTGCGGAAAACCCGAATTTGGTCATATTTCCACGATCACCCACGTTGAATAGCTCGCTATTAGCCTCGGATGATCGAAAAATCTGCCTCAAATCGTATTTCCCTCGCTACGATCGGCCAAGCCCGACAGGCTCCTATACTTATCTTATGGGCGTATTGAACCTATATCTAAGCTTATCCTAAACCTATAGCAGAGGACCTTATGTCGATTGAAACGGGATCTAGACAAACCAATTTAATCTGGATCGATCTGGAGATGACCGGGCTTGATCCGGAACGGGAGCGAATTATTGAGATTGCGACTCTGGTGACCGATGCGCAGTTGAATATTATTGCCGAGGGGCCCAGTCTGGTGATCCATCAGGATGATGCGCTGCTCGATGGGATGGATGAGTGGTGTACCCGGCAGCACGGCCGGTCGGGTCTGACCCAGCGGGTCCGCGATAGCCAAATCAGTGAACGGGATGCGGAACTGGCAACGCTGGCGTTTCTGCAGCAGCATGTCGATAAAGGCGCCTCGCCCATTTGTGGCAACAGTATCGGTCAGGATCGACGTTTTCTGGTGCCCTATATGGCTGATCTGGAAGCCTATTTCCATTACCGCAACCTTGATGTGAGCACTATCAAGGAGCTGGCCCGACGCTGGCGTCCCGATGTGCTGGATGGGGTGGTCAAGAAGGGGGCGCATCTGGCGCTGGACGATATTAAAGATTCGATTAACGAGCTGGTCCACTACCGCAAGCACTTTTTCAATCTGGGCTAAAGTCGGTAGCTAACGGACCCGGACCTGGTGTAGAGGGTGCTGAGGGTTTGAGCGCGCAGGGTCGGCTTGGCACGGCAAGGGCTTTATCCCACTGCTTAACTATGGAATAATGCGCGACGTTGATTTTTATCATTTAGGGGTTGCTATGAAGGTTTTCCGATTGCTGGTGGGTGGCTTGGTGCAGTTGATCAGTTGGCTGACCTGGCCCAAGGCGGGGCAGCGTTCGTCTGCGTACCAGGTGCAGGTGGAGCACGCGTTGGCTAGTCATTCGCTGTATCAGTTTCCGGGGTGCCCGTTTTGTATCAAGGTGCGCCGTGCAACACGCCGGCTTAATCTGCCGCTTGAGTTGCGGGATGCCAGCCACGGCAGCGATCATCGGCAGGTGCTGCTTGAACAAGGTGGCAAAATTAAGGCTCCCTGTCTGCGAATCGATAAGGCCGATGGCAGCAGTGTCTGGATGTATGAATCTAATGATATTATCACCTACCTGAGTGCTCAGTTTCCGTTGCAGGATGCCACCACAGGAACCGATTATTCAGCGGGCATCAAAGCAGATGCTTGATCTTTCGCGGCTGTTTTTCTACTAACGCTAGAGTGCTCCGTTACCGTTACCGTTGCAGGCTGCTGCCGCAGGGGTCGATTATTCCCCCGGCGTCAGCGCAAATGCCTGACTTTGCGCGGATGTTTTTCTATTAATGCTAGAGTGCTCCGTTACCGTTGCAGGCTGCCGCCGCAGGGGTCGATTATTCCCCCGGCGTCAGCGCAAATGCCTGACTTTACGCGGATGTTTTTCTATTAATGGCAGTGCCGTTGCTGTCTTTGCCTGGGTCAGTTGATCGATGCCCCAGGCAACATGCTCCCTGACCAGCTCTGAGGGATCATCGCTGCGCTGTTGCAGCGTCTGTATCTGTCTTAGCCCTCCACCACTATTCCCTAAGCCTATCGCCAGATTGCGCAGCCAGCCCTGATAGCCGGTGCGACGGATCGGTGAACCTTCAGTTTTTTTCATAAAGGTGGGTTCGTCCCAGCTGAACAGTTGCGCCAGCTCGATCGTGTCCATGCCGTGGCGGGGGTTGAAATCATCCTCCTGGCTAAAGTGGCAGTAACGGTTCCAGGGGCAGACCAGTTGGCAGTCGTCGCAGCCGAACACGCGGTTGCCGATCAGTGGCCGGAACTCTTCGGGAATCGACCCTTTCAATTCGATGGTGAGGTAGGAGATACAGCGCCGCGCATCGAGCACGTAAGGCTCGGGAAAGGCCGCAGTCGGGCAGATGTCGAGGCAGGCGCGGCAGCGGCTACAGTGATCCTGGGTGTAGGCCTCATCTTCGATCAGAGGCAGGTCGGTAAAGAGCTCACCTAATAAGAAATAGCTGCCTGCTTCGCGGTTGATCAGCAGGCTGTGTTTGCCCTGCCAGCCCAGGCCGGCTTGCTGCGCCATGGGCTTTTCCAGTACCGGAGCGCTGTCGACGAAGGGGCGGTAGTTGAAATCAGCGGTTTCTGCAGCAATTTTTTTGGCGAACTGGGTCAGCCGCTTGCGCAGTGTTTTGTGATAATCGCGCCCCAGAGCATAGCGTGAGATATACGCCTGCTGCGGGTTTTGCAGCACCCGTACGGTTTCGACCTCCGGCGGCAGGTAATCCATCCGGACACAGATCACCTTGAGCGTGCCTGGGTGGAGCTGGTCGGGGTGCAGGCGTAACTCCCGGTGATTTGCCAGATAGGCCATTTCACCCTGATATTGCTGGGCAAGCCAGTGATCGAGGCGCTCCCCGTGCTGGCTCATATCGACACCGCTGATACCGACCGCGTCAAATCCTAACTCTTTGCCCCAGGCTTTGATCTGGCCTGTGAGCTGTTCGGGGCTAAACTGGGTCATAGGGATGCAAGGACCGGTTATGAATAGATTCGGGCTGGTGATGTGAGTGCTGATCTGGAATTCTATACTTAATTGAGTACGCCGTATCGGCCATGAGGCTGACAAGAGGAGCTGCGATGTCATTTTTGCCCCCCGCTGAAGATTGTTATCTTTATACTGCAGCGCAAACACGGCAGTTGGATCGTGCTGCGATTGAACGCCAGCATATCCCTGGTTTTGAGTTGATGCAGCGTGCCGGGCGGGCGGCTTACCGTCT